>JAKUNM010000051.1 GCA_022451865.1 Dehalococcoidia bacterium | reverse complement strand
CGTGAGATTGCAACCAATCAATTCAATGTGGAAGGCGGGTATATCCAAGTCCCTTCGACACCAGGGCTTGGAACTGCATTGGATGAAGCGGCTCTAGCAGAATTTTCATATCAACAATTTCCTATGAGGAACCTCAGAGCTTATTCTGACGAAGGGCCATAATAGTCTGCATCCCTTGTTTTTTGTAGGTCTGCAAATACTCGTTTTTTAGAAATCAATGAGAAAGCTGCGGCAAAAAATATCAAAATGAATCCACTGTTTCGATAAAGGTCTGACAATTGACTCGCCGTCAATTAGTGACAAATCGATGAAAGACCTAATGTTGTCAAAATATTGAAATGTTTGGGAAAACGTTAATCAGAAACTTAAATAGTGCACTGATCATAATGTTGAAACTAAAAGATAATCTCTTTAGATATAAGCATCTATTCCCATAATCCAGGTTTAGCTTGCCAAAAAATCTGAAGCAATACTCCATCTGTTTCTTTAGGGTGAATGAATGCTTCATTCCACAAAGATTCTGTTCCGACGTTTGAACGTTCACCAAAAGTTCGAATACCGTGAAAAGCAAGAGCAGCGGTGGCACGATTCCAATCCTCAACTTCAAGAGTAAGATGATGCACTGATGTATCACGTTCATTCAAAAATTTCTGTACAAAAGATTCAGAATGTGCAGGGGCAATAATTTCTATCTTGAGCTGTTTCGAAGGAAGCTGTAACAAACCAATCTTAAATTCTTCTCCCGAAGAAGTATTAACTGAATCACCAGTGTAGGGAGAAAAACCAAAAGTGCTGTGATACCAATTTACGAGTTCACCCACATTCTGATGAGCATGTGCAATATGATCTACTGACTTAATACCAATCGTATTTTTTTTGCTATCTGCAAACGGTTCGGTATCATACCAAACGTTTTCATCGCTAGCTTCATAAAACTGAAAAAGAAACCCTTGCCCGCCTTTTTGAGGGTGTAAATATGCAACGTTTTGCTCTACTCCCCATGGTTCATAACCTAGTTCCAGTAATTGATCTTTAGTATCTCTAATAGAAGTAACTCGCATAGTTAAATGGTGTAAACCTGGGCCACGAGCGCCGTCAAGAAATCTATGCAAAAAAGAATCATCTGCATTGGGGGACATTAACTCCCAACCTAATCTAGAACTGCCAGGTATAGATAAAACTTGATTGTCAAAGCCAGGTTGATGCGAAATTTTTGAGGGCACTAATCCTAAAACTTTTTGCAAAAAATTACTTTGTTTTTCTAAATTCGGAACTGCCTGACAAAAATGATCTACATTCAAAATCTCTATCATACGATCCTCACTCTTACCAAATGATAGTCGCAGTAACCTGAGATAGAGTCGATAGGAAATAGTAATTTAATTATAAATGGGCAGCTAGGTAATCTATAAGCCGAATCCTGTACTGTGTTTTTTGCCCAAGAAAACACAGTGATGACCATCCATCTACAATGATAGTTACCCATCATTTCTAGCGACCTACCCGAAAGCTGAGCCGAACACTCCATGCTTCCCTATTTGGTCTTGCTCCGGGTGGGGTTTACCTCGGCCGCCTTGTTACCAAGACGCCGGTGCGCTCTTACCACACCATTTCACCCTTGCCGGTATTCGAAAATACTTAGGCGGTATCGTTTCTGTGGCACTTTCCGTCGATTCACATCGCCCGGCCGTTAGCCGGCACCCTGTCCGGTGGAGTTCGGACTTTCCTCCCGTGAACATAAGTACACCGGCGGTCATCCAATTACCTAGCCTTATGAGACTAAAGCATATCAACAGATCTTAGAATGATCAGATTAGTTTTTTTGTTTTTGGTGGTTTGATTATCTAATTGATAGAATATGATGACAGATTCTCGGAGAAATGAAATGCAAATAAACGTCGCAACACTTCTGCAAGAGAAAGTAGGTAGCAGGCGTAAAGTAACGATAGAGAATGAATTGGTTCAAATATCTGAATTCGAATATTCAAGAGAAATTAATGGATCTGCGAATTTACTGAGGATCAAACATGGTATCTTAGTAAGTGCAAAAATTGATATTACGGTAGAATTACAGTGTGCAAGGTGCTTATGTGATTTTGAATCTATGTGCTCATTGCAATTCGATGAAGAATTTGTGCTCAGCGAACCGCATCCCATTACTACTGAGCTACCTACATACGATGAAGAAAATTTCTTAATTGATAAATATTGGCATCTAGATCTCAGCGAAGCCATACGGCAGTATGAACAGACTGCCGTTCCATTAGTTCCACTATGCTCATCAGAGTGTGTAGGATTAGATAAAGGAACTAATTTAGAATTAGCACGACATTCTGATGACAGATGGTCTGCTTTATCTGGTTTGGCTAAACAACTTGAAAAGGAGGAATCTGATGGCACTACCTAAACGTAGAACTCCAAAAGCAAAAAGAGGTTCTCGTCGTAGCCACGATAAGATACAGATACCTAATCTTGTACCCGATCGTTCTACAGGCGGATGGAAAGTAAGCCATACAGCTGGAGGAATTAGAGATCGAAAAGGTCGATTAGTAGATGATGAAATAGAAAGTCAAAATTCTGACAATTAGGTAACTATGCATTTAGAACACATCACTGAGTTACCTATTAATGCAAATACGGCATGGGTATTCCCTGGGCAAGGTGCTCAACATGTCGGGATGGGTAGTGATCTTTATAAAGAATCACCCGTAGCAAAAGAAATATTCGATCATGCCAATGATGTTTTAGGGATTAATATTTCGAAAATATGTTTTGAAGGCCCTGAATCAGATCTCCTACAAACTATCAACACACAACCAGCTATCGTTGTACATGCTGTTGCAGCACTTGCGACATCGATTGAAAGATCTGTTATTTCGAACCGACCTTTATTAGTGGCTGGTCATTCGCTTGGAGAGTATGCAGCACTAATAGCATCTGGGTCTATTTCATTTGCTGATGGCATATCATTAGTACGTGAACGCGGTAGGCTTATGCAAATAGCTTGTGATGCTGAACCGAGTACAATGTCTGCTGTTCTTGGTCTCGATCAAGGTAATATTGAGCAAATTTGCAATGAAAATGATGCTTCAATTTGTAATATCAATGCTGTAGGGAATATTACTATCGGAGGTACAGTCAAGTCAGTTAAGAAATCAGGAGAGATCGCTCTAGAACAAGGGGCAACTAAAGTTATTGAACTTTCCGTTGCTGGAGCTTTTCATACCCCGTTAATGCAATCAGCAGCTGAAGGTTTAACAGATACTTTGAAAAAGACATTATTTCAAAACTCCTCCATTCCATTAGTTTCAAATGTTACAGGATCAGTGATATCTGATCCTAAGAAATTTGGTCAAGAATTAATCGATCAGATAACCAAACCTGTTTTGTGGGTTGATTCAGTAAAGACCATGCAAAATAACGGAGTTAATACATTAATAGAATTTGGTCCTGGTAAAATATTATCGGGACTAGCCAGACGAATAGATCGTGAAATCACAACACGTAATATTGGTGCAATATCGGACATGGCATAGTCATACGGTGAAATAAAATGACCAATATAAATTCCATCGACTTAGAAAAATTTTCATTAGAAGGTAAAACTGCCATTGTCACAGGTGGTGCGAAAGGTATTGGCAGAGCAATAGTATTGGATTTAGCAAAAGCAGGAGCAAAAATTTTCTTAACCTACCGAGGAAGCTCTGATTTAGCTATTGAATTGCAAAATGAATTAGTTAAACGTGGATCTGAATGTCAGATTTTAAAAGTAGATGTTCTCAACCCTGATGATATAGAAAAAATGATCAAAACTTCCCAAGAAAATTTGGGCGGCATTGATATATTGGTAAATAACGCAGGAATGACATCTGACAATTTAGTTATGCGAATGTCAGAAAACGCTTGGGATGATGTAATTAATACTAACTTAAAAGGTACTTTCCTCGTTTCTAAGGCAGTTCTGCGCCCAATGATAAGAAATCGCTCAGGACGCATCATCAATATCACTTCAGTAGTAGGCAGATCTGGAAATCCTGGACAAGCTAATTATTCTGCTTCTAAAGCAGGTATTATTGGTTTTACGAGATCCCTTGCACTCGAAGTGGCCGCACGTGGCATCACCATTAATGCGATAGCACCAGGATTTGTATTAACTGATATGACAAAAAATTTATCAGATGAGCAAAAAGAATTTATAAAAAACAGGATACCAATGGGGAGATATGCTGATGCATCTGAAATATCACCTTTAGTTACTTTTCTTGCTTCAGATTCTGCAGCTTACATAACAGGACAAACTATCAATGTCGATGGTGGATTAGTAATGTCTTAGTTCAGGGTATTTATGGCTTCCAATTCACGTAGGCAATCTCGTATATTAAGCTTCCAGGTGTTGTTTGAAGCAGAACAACATGGCAAGACAAATGCGGAGGTACTTAATTTACGACTTAATGAATCGAACTTGAACGAAGAAGCGCGTACATTTGTAACTGAGTTGGTTAATGGAGTAGCTGATTCAAAAACTAGAATCGATTCTGTTTTAGAGAGACATGCACCAGCCTTTCCCTTAAATGAAATGGCTGCTGTCGATCGAAATGTGTTAAGTCTTGCAATTTACGAGTTGCTCTTTGATAATCACGAATCACCATTTCGTGTAATAATTAATGAGGCGATTGAAATTGCGAAAGGTTATGGATCTGAATCGTCTGGTCGTTTTGTCAATGGAGTACTTGCTTCTGTCGCAATTGAAGCAAGTAATGTTAGTTAATAGGTAAACTATCACTGTTGTGACAGGAACATAAATAGGAGGACAATGTGGCATCAGTTTACGAGCGTGTACAAACCTTAATAGTAGATCAGTTGGGAGTTGAAGAAAGTGAAGTAGTTCTTGGAGCTTCTTTTGTCGATGACTTAAATGCTGATTCGCTCGACTTGGTTGAGCTTATCATGTCAATGGAAGAAGAATTCTCAGCTGATGCAGAAGGACTAGAAATATCGGATGAAGATGCTGAGAAAATACAATCAGTACAGGATGTCATTGACTTCCTCAAGGATGCTGGCATCGAAGACTAATTGCCATGCACGTAAGGTAGTAAAAAAATGACCTTGTTCGGAGTCGGGGCTGGGGAAGCTATACTTGTGCTTGTTTTAACTTTAATCGTAGTAGGACCACAAAGATTTCCTGAGGTCGCTCGACAAGGAGGACGTTGGTTCAGAATTGCTAGACAATACACCACTGAAGTAATGCAAGACGTTAAAACAGTGGTGTCTGAGATTGAACAAGAAATTGAAGAGGAAGCCAAAGAATTAGGCGAGGCTGGAGATTTAAGCAAAGAGTTAAAATCAATTCGTGAAGAAATGGATAATTCTGAACAAATTATTCCATCAACATCTAGCCAATCTTCTATAGGTAGTAATGTAACAAATGCCAGTAACGCTCCAGCGAATAATCAATCTTCTTCACTCGATGATGAGCAGAAATCAATTCGCCCATCAAAGTTGGACCAGTAATGACGGGTACCAAATTATATGACCTCAGATACTGATCAATTAGAAACGGAATTAGACGAACCACTTGATACTGAAAGCGGGGAAATGACCCTGCTTGAACATTTATTAGAATTACGAAACAGAGTTACATGGTCTGCAGCAGCAGTTTTATTGGGAATGATACCGTTTTTTTATCTTCCCTTAGGTCTTTGGTTAATTGAATTCTTAATTGAACCAGCTTACGCGCAGAATGATAACTTTAGAGCGCAAGCGATTACACCTATGGAAAATATATTTACATATTTCTTTGTTGCCCTCTTGGGAGGGATTACATTAGGAATGCCAATGCTAGTTTATCAAGCACTACGTTTTACAGGGCCAGCACTTACCAATCAAGAAAAAAAATGGGTAATCCCTTTAGTAATTGGAGCGAGTTTTTCCTTTGTTATAGGACTTAGTTTTGGATATTTAATTGTTTTACCTACAGCCTATAGTTTTCTTTTCAGTTTTGGAAGCCAGTTCGCAGATGTAACCCCGACAATTAGTAGTTACATGGATCTTACAATTCGTCTTTTACTTGTGATGGGCATAGTATT
>JAKUNM010000050.1 GCA_022451865.1 Dehalococcoidia bacterium | reverse complement strand
CTCGTCAACTACTGCTAGTCCTAAACGTGAGAAGCTAACGGAATCTTGAATAAGTGAATGAGTTCCTATGATTATTTGTGCTCCACCAAATTTTATGGCACTGAGAGCTTCATTACGATTTTTTGCTTTTGTAGATCCTGTGAGTAAAACTACTTTAATGGATCTATTAGGCAATTGAATTAAGCCTTGTAATGGTAGATCATCTTCTCCAGCTAAAAGTTTGCAGATAGTGCGGTAATGTTGCTCAGCTAGTACTTCGGTAGGTGCCATTAGTACTGCTTGAAACCCTGATTCGATAACATCCAAAATTGCGGCAAGTGCTACTACAGTTTTTCCCGACCCGACATCACCTTCGAGTAATCTTGACATTGGCTTATTCTGATTGAGGTCTTGACGTATTTCAGTTAAAACGCGCTGCTGTGCGGACGTAATAGTAAATGGAAGATTGTCTAAAAAGTTTGTTGAGAGATTGTGTGAAGTAATTTGCGGCGCATCGCCTGTTGCTTGCCAATGTCTTTTCCTATCTTGCACTGTCAATTGTATAGCAAAAAGATCATCGAATGCTATACGACGTAGTGCTTCTTGTAGTTCATTTTTTCCATCAGGATAATGTATTTGTGCCAATGCATCAGACAGTGTAAGAAGATTATTTCGCTTACGAATTTTTTTAGGAAGATGATCTGATATGGAAGATGAGTATTGTGAAACTATTTTTGAAAGAAAATTACGAAGAGTACGCTGTGCTAATCCTTTAGTTAATGGATAGACAGGTACTAATCTCCCTGTGTGTGTGCCATCAGAATTTTCCTTAACTATTTCAAATTCTGGATTCTGAAATACCGGCCTACCTCTAAAATTTGTTACTCTACCAGCGAGTGCTACTTGTGCGTCTGTTGGCAATGCTTTTGTGATGAATGGTTGATTAAACCAAGTTGCCTTAATTGATGCCCCTGCGTCATCGGTTATAATAATTTCTGTTGAACGCATTCTGCCACCACGTCCCATACGAACTTCACGAGAGCTTCCAACTGTCCCGTATACAGTTTGTTCTTGTCCAATAATTAGTTCGCTAATAGGTACTGATTTTGTGAAATCGTTATATCGGTGTGGAAAATGATATAGCGCATCAAAAACTGTAAAAATACCTAAACTTTCTATTTTTTGTAGATTATTTTTACCTAATCTCGAATTCGTAGCGCTTATGGAGATATTTACGATCTGGCGATCATATTCTTCGCTTGTCTCAGAAATTTCTTTTTCCCTAGTTTTGATCACTGGAATGTAATTTTTTTTGGATTTTGTTGTCGTAGGAGTTGGATTATTTTGTTTGATATAAGAAGGTTCTATTTTTTCATATCGAATTGTCGCAAGTGCACGGCGTAACCAATACTCACGTTCATTATTAGAAAGCGATTTGTATCCTTTGACTGGTAATGCAGCGATCATTCGTAGGATTGGTGAGCCTGCTTGTTCGTCGAAAGCTTGAGTTCGTAGTAGCTCATCTAATCCATTTTCTACTGTATTGTCCATAGAATTGGATTTAAGCTCTTGTTCAAAAGCGAGTTGAAGTGTCTCTAATTTTTCAGACATCTTAACCTAAATTTTCGATTTGTTTAATTTATCTTTATCCATCTTACTCTAGTATGAAGGTGATATCTTTTTGAAATTGATATTTTTGTAATAGACGCATCTACAAATGAATTGATACGCTGTTACATCAAGTAGATTAGATCGCGGAGAAGTTCATGTCAGGGATACCTAGACTTGGTTCAAAGAAGACAAGCTTTGGAAGAAGAATTCGACATAAGCATTCCGGTGCATGGGCTCGTAAAGCTCCTAAAACCAGTCGTATGTTTAAGGCTAATATCCAACGAAAGCGTATGTTTATCGATGGAAAATGGCAAAGAGTTAAAGTTGATACTCGTTATCTAAGAACTGAAATGAAGAGCATTCAAGAACAAGGTGTTCCGTACAGATAAGACTTCATTTTTTTAATGAATTATTGATCGCTATGCGTAGCTCTTCTACTGCGCTCTTTGGGTTCATGTTATCGTTATAAATTGCTGAACCGGCTACCAAAACATTGGCTCCTGCTGTAATACATTGTTTGATATTGTCAATTTTAACTCCTCCATCGATTTCAATATTAAAATTCGGGAGATTCATTTCCGAAGTAATTTTTCTTAGATCGATAATTTTACTTAGTAGCTCAGGTCTTAATTTTTGCCCCCCCCAACCAGGTTCGATTGTCATAACAGTTACTTGTTCAATGTCTTCCATTAATTCTAAGATCGAATCAATATTTGTATTAGGTGATATTGCAACAGCTGGAGAGGAGTTCGATGCTTTTATTTCTTGAATAACAGTTTGGCAGCTATCAAGATTTTGCATTGCTTCAAAATGGAATATATGTGTTGACGCACCTGCTTCTGCAAACATTTCAATATATTTTAAAGGATTTTCGACCATTAAATGTACTTCAATTGGTAAATTTGTTGCAGAAGCTACTGCAGTTACAACTTCAGTTGAAAAACTTAATGGAGGAACAAAGTGTCCATCCATAATATCAAGATGAATTCTATCTACTCCTGCAGCGGTTACCTCTATAATTTGTGATCGTAAGGCGCCAAAATCAGCCGTAAGGATTGAAGGGGCTATCTCAATTTTTTGGGTTAGCATGTGAATTCTCTTCTAGATCAAGTCTTGACATAGCTTTATCACGTTCATTTTTGACAGATTCCGGTCCTGTTCCACCAATAACATTACGATTGGATAGAGCAGTATGGATATCCATGTCTAGAATATCACTATCAAATAGTGCATGGCTTTTTTGAAAATCTTCCAGTGACAAATCAGAGAATGCCAGTTGATTATTCTCACAATATAATACTAATTTCCCGATTGCTTCATGTGCATCTCGAAAAGGTATTCCTTTTTTACTTAAATAATCGGCGAAATCAGTTGCTAAGATAAAATCGTCATTTGCGGCCTTATACATATTCTCTGTATTAAATCCTAATGTAGGTAGCATTTTGTGCATTGCAATAAGGCAAATTTTAACAGTATCGACTGTATCGAAAAATGATTCTTTATCTTCTTGAAGGTCTTTATTATAAGCCAAGGGTTGAGATTTTAAGAGTGTGAGTGACTGTACAAGATTCCCTATTACTCTTGCACATTTTCCTCTAATTAATTCTGCAACATCAGGATTTTTTTTCTGTGGCATAATGCTCGATCCGGTAGCGAATGCATCATCAAAAGTGAGGAAATTAAATTCACTAGATCCCCATATAATTATTTCTTCAGCTAATCTGGATAAGTGAATCATGGTAGTAGATGCGGCAGAATGAAAATCTAATATAAAATCTCTATCTGCTACTGCATCGATACTATTTGTAATTATTGAGTCAAATCCTAATTCTTTCGCAACAAAATTTCTATCAATTGGGTAAGTGACACCAGCTAATGCTCCAGCACCTAAAGGTGATTTATTTGCATTCAGGCGTGTTTGTTCAAATCTCTGTGAGTCTCGACTAAACATTGCTTCGTAGGCTTGTAAGTGGTGTGATAGTAATATTGGCTGAGCTCGTTGTAGATGTGTATAACCAGGAAGAATTATTTGAGATTCTTGCTCAGCAATATTCAGCAATACCCTTCGTAAGTTTCTCAACTCTTGTAAGATTGCTGTACATTCTTTTCTAGTAAATAACCTGATGTCTGTTGCTATCTGATCATTACGTGATCTTGCAGTATGTAATTTCGCACCAACACTTCCAATGCGATCTATTAGTGCAGCTTCTATATTGAGGTGGATATCTTCACGATCTATTTGAAAATTGAAATCACCATTTTTGATTTCCTCATAAATTTCTTGTAGTCCATTAACAATTAAATCGCACTCTTTAATTGATATGATATTGCATGATGCTAACATTTTTGCATGGGCAATTGAGCCACTAATATCTTCATGAAACAAACGTTGATCGAATTCTATTGAAGCGTTTAACTGTTCGACAATATCTTCCGTCGATGAATTGAAACGTCCCCCCCATAACTTTTGTTCAGATTTTTTTTTCATGGTTTTTTCCCATTCACATGTGATTTTTTAGCTAGCCTTATTACACTATCTATCAAAATATTGAATTGATTATAACTCGATAGGGTAGTGTCATTCTGTTTTTTCTGGTGACGCTAAGTATAGGGGATCGTCATTATTATTAAGTAACTGTCGATGCGCTTGAACCTGAACAGATAATCCATGGAGTTTAATAAATCCTTGTGCTGCTTTTTGATCGAACTGATCATCATCACCATAAGTAGCTAGTTCTTTACTATATAAACTCCGTTCTGCTTGTTTACCAAGTATAGTTAGAACACCTTTCCACAGTTTTACTCTTACTTGCCCCGTCACATCGCGTTGGCTAGATTGGGTATAAGCAGCTAAGTCACGATGATGGCCACTATACCAAAGTCCATTATAAATTAAGTCTGCGTATTCTTGTGCGATTTGTTCTTTCATACGGATTTGTGATCTTGATAGTGTAAGTTGTTCCAGAGATTTATGTGCTGTAATAAGTATAGTGGCTGCAGGAGCTTCATAGACTTCTCTTGATTTAATTCCAACTAATCTATCCTCAACCATATCAACCCTGCCGATGCCATGTTGGCCACCAAGATTTGATAAATTTTGCACTAATTCAACAGCTCCCATTTTTTCACCATCAAGTGATACGGGGATACCATTTTCAAATCCTATTTCTAATATTGCAGGTTTATCTGGAGCTGCTTCTGGTTCTGCAGTCCATAACCAAACATCTGAAGGAGGTTCTTCCCATGGATCTTCTAATTCACCACATTCTACGGATCTTCCCCAAAGATTTTCATCTGTTGAATAAGGTGATTCCAGAGTTTGCTTGATTGAAATACCATGTTTTTTGGCGTAATCAATAGCAGCATCTCGGCTCATTTCATTTTCACGTGCAGTACCTACAATATTTAAGTCAGGAGCTAATGTATTAATGGCAACATCCAGACGTACCTGATCATTACCTTTACCTGTACAGCCATGTGCTACAGAAGTTGCATTAAGTTCTCTAGCTTTATCAACAAGTAATTTTGCAATTAATGGTCGTCCCAGTGCTGTAGCTAATGGATATTGTCCTTGATACAAGGCATTCGCTTGCATCGCAGGAAAAACGAAATAGTTCAGGAAATCTTCTTTTGCGTCTATTACATTTACAGAGAGAGCACCTGCTTCCGTACCACGTTTTTTTGCAGACTCAAGATCGTTTAGATTACCTAAATCAATTGTCAGGCAATGTACATCATATCCACGTTCCTCTTGTAACCATTTACATGCTACTGAAGTATCAAGCCCCCCTGAGTATGCAAGGATTATCTTTTCTGCCATTAACTTGTTCCTACCTAATAAAAAAATTAGTCACCGAGTGATTGTAAAACTGAATCGATAATATCGATAGCTTTGTTTATTTCATCTTCTGTTACAGTTAGCGGTGGCATAAACCGCACTACATTAGGTCTTACAGGGTTTAGCAATAAGCCTAATTTACGACTTTCATTTACGATATCTGCCGCAATGTCTTTGGATAACTCTAAGCCTCTAAGTAATCCAATTCCTCTTTGCCCACTTACTAGAGAATGTCGATCTTGTAATCCTTCTAGTCTTTGACTTAATTGATCTCCTCTTTTAACAACGTTTTCTAATATACCGTCATTGAGTAGTCTCTTAATTACATGGGAGCCGGCAGCTGTTGCTAACGGATTACCACCAAAAGTTGATCCATGGTCACCGGGCTCTAAGACACAAGCGGTATTTTTTGCTAATACAGCTCCAATAGGAACTCCACCTGCTAAACCTTTGGCTGATGTCATGATATCAGGCTCTATTCCTGCAAATTCATAGGCCCATAGTTTTCCAGATCTTCCCATTCCAGTTTGTATTTCATCGAGTATTAATAAGATTCCTTGGTCATCACACCAAGATCGAACTTCTTGTAAATAATTTGAAGAAGGTACATTAATTCCTCCTTCTCCTTGAATTGGTTCTAACATAATTGCAGCAGTTTGATCGGAAGTGGATTCAATTATTTGTTGGATATCATCATAATCTACGAATACAAATCCAGGAGTGGGTGGTCCAAAAGGTTCTCTGTACGCAGGAGTGCCAGTAGCTGCAACTGTGGTCATGGTTCGTCCATGAAAACCGTTATTTGCTGCAATGATTTCAAAAGCTCCATTGCGATTAGTGATTCCCCATTTTCGTGCAATTTTTATCGCAGCTTCATTTGCTTCAGCACCAGAGTTACAGAAAAAGACTTGATCTAGAGCTGAGTTATGAACTAGTAATTCAGCCAAATCAATCTGTGGTTCACTAAAGAAAATATTTGAGACATGAATCAGTTTGTGTGCTTGTTCGGATATAGCAGACGCTAGCTGATTATCTGCGTGACCCAGACTATCAGATGCAATTCCTGCAACAAAGTCTAGGTATTCATTGCCTTCATC
>JAKUNM010000005.1 GCA_022451865.1 Dehalococcoidia bacterium | reverse complement strand
AAGTATCCCAAAGAATGAATTACCTGCTGAGCACAACCCGAAATTAGGATATATCGTTACAGCAAATAATCGTACAACATCTTCAGATTACCCTTATTATCTAAGTTTTTCGTCTACACGTTTTAGAGCAGATCGTCTAAATGCATTGATGGGAAATATTGATGTTTTCTCCAACGAAAGTATGACAACTCTACAAAGTGATATCTTAAGTTTGGCGCACTTAGAATTTGTACAACATGTTGCATCATCTACATTTTCCAACAAACTTGCACAAAACCTACAAGCACGCCTAGTTAAATGGGATGGTAAAATGCATGTGAATAGCTCAGAGGCAGTGTTGGCAAATGAAGCTCGTAATCAATTAGCGAAAGCTACAGTAGAGCAATATTTTAATTATGTTGAAGGCCTACCACCTCTAGCACCAATCTCGCACAATGTTCTACTAAGTGAAATGCATAAAAATAGCACTCTTATGTTGGATCAATTTGATAATTGGGATATGGCGATTGAATTTTCACTTCTAGAGGCATATAAAATTTTATCTGTAAAACAGGGTGCTAATATAGACAATTGGCAATGGGGAGAAGAACACAAAATTACTTGGAAACATAATTTGGGACGAGATCCTGAATTTCGTTCTATTTTTGAGCTAGATCCTATAGCAATGAGTGGCGACCGGAATACTGTTTGGAATGTCGGTACACCTTTAGGTGCCACAGGAATGCATGGAGTTAGTTATCGACAAATTCTCGATTTGAAAGATCTCAATTCTGCACTTGTCGTGATACCACCGGGCAATAGCGGACAACCTGGCTCACCTCACTATGCAGATCATATTGAAAATTGGATTGATGTAAAATATAACCCTCTATTTGTAAATTGGGACGACATCCAATCAAACAAAGAAAGTGACCTCCGCTTAACTTAAAAATCCTTCAAGTTCTTCACGAGTAGGCATCGCCTCTTGGGCACCATGCCGAGTTACACATAGAGCTCCTGTAGCATTACCTATCCTTACAGCTTCCAATATTTCAGATCCAAGATTCAACGCAGCAGCCAAACCACCATTAAATGCATCACCTGCACCAACAGTAGCAACAGGGTTGACAGAAAATGATGGAACTATCTGTGAAATATGCTCATTTTCAACCCAAGCACCTAACTCAGCCAAAGTCACTATCACAGTCCCTCCATATTCGTTACAAAGAGAGCTTGCTGCGGCCTGAGCAGATTCAAGATCAGAAACAGTAATGCCAGTCAAATCTTCAGCTTCATGTTGGTTAGGTGTGAGTATATTTGCTAATTCAAGTAATCGATGAGAATCTTTACGGCTAGGTGCAGGATCTAAAATAACCGTAGCACCAAGAGAGCTTACCTTAGCCATAGCAACTTCTGTTGCTTGAAGAGAAATTTCCTGTTGCACTAAAAATATATCATTCCGAGAAACTTCTAAATTATCTATAGCTTTTACTGAATAACTCTCATCAACCAGCATATTAGTGCCGTACACTGCGTTGACAGAATTTTCACCACTGTCATCAATCAATATCATAGCAACACCAGACTGAGCGTCTTTAACAGTGCCTAAAAAATTAGTGCGCACACCTGTTGATTCAAGGTAATCTCGTAGTTCTTTTGAATAACGATCATCTCCTAAAAGGCCAATCATATCCACAGTATCCCTACCAGATAAAATTCGTGCAGCAGCTACAGCTTGATTAGCACCTTTACCTCCAGGAGTTACAGAAAAACTCTTACCTTCTTTTGTTTCACCACGATCAGCTATTGACTCTGTTTCAATGATAAAATCAATATTTACACCACCAAGAACAATTATCGACAAAGTAATATCCATCTTCTATTCAATTTTATTTAAAATTAATCTTACTACGCTCTTGAACCAAGTCTAGTCAGTGCTACGATGCCATCTGAACATATCAATTTAATTTTGTACCGAGAGAACGGATTACCTCTATGAAATTACATGAGTTCCAAGCAAAAGAACTTTTATCACAATACGGGATTCCTATTCCACAAGGAAGAGTAGCATCAACACCTGATGAAGTGGTTGATATAACCAACGAACTTGGTGGCAAAGTAGTTATTAAAGCTCAAGCACATACTGGAGGAAGAGGGAAAGGCGGGGGAGTTAAAATTGCAAATAATGCTGATGAGGCCCGTCAATCAGCTACGGAAATTATCGGTATGCAATTAATCACCCATCAGACAGGCCCAGAAGGATTACCTGTGCATTCCGTTCTCGTCGAAGAACAAATTGAAATTGAAAGAGAACTTTACCTTAGCGTTGCTATTGATAATTCATCTGGAATGCCAATAGTTATCGCATCAGCATCAGGTGGTATGGATATTGAAGAAGTCGCAGAAAACGATCCTGCAGCTATCCAAAATGAACTTGTTCACCCAGAATGCGGTTTTCAGCCTTTCCAAGGACGGACGATTGCATTCAAAACTGGTTTAGATGGTGATCTACTAAGACCGGCCACAGAACTCATTAGTAATTTAGTTACAGCGTTTGAAGACAATGACGGAACAATCGCTGAAATCAACCCATTAGTGGTAACAAAAGATGGTCAACTAATTGCTGCAGATGCAAAATTTTCGACTGATGATAACGCTGATTTTCGACTGAAAGAATTAATTGAAAATCGTGATACCTCTCAAGAGGATCCCCGTGAAGTAGAAGCACGTGATGCAGGTATCGACAATTATGTAAAACTCGATGGGAACATTGGTTGCTTAGTCAATGGAGCTGGTTTAGCGATGGCCACCATGGATGCGATCAAATTCGAAGGAGGAGATCCTGCTAATTTCCTAGATATCGGAACAGCCAATAGTGCTGATGCAGTAATAGCTGCATTGAAAATTATTTCTGAAGATCCTGATGTCGAAGCAGTATTAGTAAATATATTTGGTGGTCTTGCACGTACTGACATCATCGCTGATGGAGTAGTTCAAGCTAAAAAAATTGGACTCCTGAAACAACCTACTGTGATAAGACTAGCGGGCACTAATGTGGAAGAAGGTTTGCAGATTCTAGAAGATTCTGGACTAGATCTAATTCGTGCAGATGGTTTTGCTGAAGCTGCACAAAAAGCTGTAAAAGCTGTAGAAAATTAATTAATCAGAGAATAAGGATTATCTTATGGCAGTTCTATTAAATGAAAATAGTCGTGTATTAATTCAAGGGTTCGGTGGTGCAGGACAAAGAGAAGCAGCCAATTCCCTTGCTTTTGGTACAAAAGTAGTATGTGGAGTCACTCCAGGTCGCGGTGGCCAGATTATGAACGATGTACCGGTTTTGAATACTGTCCGTGAGGGAGTTGAACAATATGAGGCAAATGTTTCTTTAATCTTTGTCCCCGCACCATTCGCCGCTGACGCTATCATCGAAGCTGCTGATGCTGGGATACCTACGGCAATTTGCATCACTGAAGGTATCCCTACTCTGGACATGATAAAAGTCAAATCTTATCTTCAAAAATCAACTACAAAATTAATTGGTCCAAATTGTCCTGGAGTAATATCAGTTGCTGAAAGAGCCCGTGCAGGGATAATGCCGGTTGATGTTTACACCCCAGGTAATGTAGGTGTGATATCAAGATCAGGAACTTTAGTTTATGAAAGTGTCGATCAATTAACCAGATTAGGTATCGGACAAAGTTCTAGTGTTGGTGTGGGAGGTGATCCAATCATCGGAACATCTCAACAAGAAGCGTTAGCATTATTTGAGCAAGATACGGAAACAGCAGCTGTAGTATTAATTGGTGAAATTGGCGGTACCGCAGAACAAGAAGCCGCAGAGTATATTAAGGAAATGAGTAAACCTGTTGTTTCATTCATTGCTGGAGCTACGGCACCTCCTGGGAGAAGGATGGGACATGCAGGAGCAATTATTGCCGGTAAAGCAGGAACAGCAACTGCAAAACAAACTGCCCTACGTAATGCTGGTGCAACAGTTGTAGAATCACCATCAAGGATTGGAGAGACAATGTTGGAAGTTCTTCAATCAGAAGGACTAACCTAACGATCCTTTGAATCTAACAGAAAGGTCACTGGACCATCATTACATGAATAAACTTTCATGTGTGCTTGAAATCGTCCTGTCTGTACAACAATGTTGTTATTGATTTTTAATAACATTATTAATTCGTCAAACATTTTTCGAGCTTGATCTGGCTTTGCAGCTTCAAAATATGATGGTCTACGACCTTGACTTAAATCTGCATACAACGTGAATTGTGGAACCACAAGAATCGATCCTGAAATATCTTTCAGGGAATAATGGGGAAGATTTTTCTCATTTGGAAAGATTCTCAGATTGATTATTTTTCTTACCAGCCAATTTACATCTTCCAATAAATCAAAATTACCAATAGCTAGTAAAACTAGTAGTCCTTTATTAATAGATCCAATTACTTCACTATCCACAATGACTCGAGCTTCATCGACCCTTTGAATTACTGCACGCATTTAGTCATTTTTAGCATCGGTATGATGAGGTTTCTGGGGAGAATCATCACTTTTATTATTTTTAGTAGAAGAATTTCTGGAATCAGTTACGTAAAATCCGTTTCCTCTAAAGGATAAGGCAGGCATCGATAGCTGGCGCTCACTTAAGGAGCCACATTTTGGACATAAGGCTGGATCATCACGCTCCATTACTTTACGTACCAGTTCAAATTGTTTTGGACATCCACGTTTACGGGGAGGTGAATGTAGGTATTCATAGGTTGGCATAATCACACCTTCAATAAAATAATCTTTTATCACTATCGATCATAATCACGTGATTTTTTATATATTGCAAGATTTAGAAATTAATTTCTAAAATTATTGACTAAAAATATTCTTAATTGTCTAGCTCATGAGCCAATTCAAGACATATAATGTCAGTTCGAATAAGTAAGCTGACGTCTGCCTTAACTACCAGTTAAGGTAAATTTATACGTTGGAAGAGAAAATACAGGAGTACAAGGTGTCCCACACTATAACTATGCAACAATTACTGGAGTCAGGTGTACATTTTGGACATCAGACTCGTAGCTGGAATCCTCATATGCGTCCTTTCATTTTTGGAGAACGTAACGGAGTCCACATTATCGATTTAGCGCAAACAGTGGTAAGGCTTGATGCTGCACTTGAAAAAATTAAGGAAGTATCAGCGAGCGGCGACAAAATTCTCTTTGTTGGCACAAAGAAACAAGCACGTATGATTATTCAAAGGGAAGCAGAAAGTATCGGAATGCCATATGTAAACAATCGATGGTTAGGAGGAACTTTAACGAATTTTTCAACATTGTCCAAACGCATTGAGTATTATAATCAACTCAGCTCAGGATTTGATTCAATTACTAATGATGAAAACATTCCCTCTGATTCAGAAGAGGATGCTTCAAATAGCGATATTGAGACTAAATCTGTAAAACAAACCAAAAAAGAACGTGTAATGTTGCAAAAAGAATTTGAGAGACTAACTAGATCTTTTTCAGGATTAAGATCATTAGAACGTACACCGGGTGCACTATTTATAGTTGATCCGGCACTAGAAGAGATCGCTGTTCGTGAGGCAAATCGGGCAAAAATACCCGTTATAGCAATGTGTGACACTAATGCTAATCCAGACCTAATTGACTACCCAATTCCATCTAATGACGACGCAATTCGTGCAATTGAATTGATGACTAAATTGGTCTCGCAAGCTATTCGTGAAGGAATAGCTGTAAGCAATGTTGAACAAGAATTTCAACAGGCAGCAGAGGCATCAAGTCCAGAGGCATCAAGTCCAGAGGCATCAGTTATAGCTACAGAGGAAATTGTTAATGAAGGCAATGAACAACAGGTACAAGTTGAGAGCAATTCTACGGAACAATAAATAATTATTTTTTGAGAACGGATTTTAATGTGGTTACTACTGATGAAATAAAGCGGCTAAGAGAAGAAACAGGTGCTGGCATTATGGACAGCAAGCGGGCTCTTGAAGAAGCTGAGGGCGACTTTGATACCGCAAAAAAAATAATACGTGAACAAGGTATAGCTTCTGCCGCTAAAAGATCCGACCGGGAAACTGGACAAGGGTTAGTTCAATCTTATATTCATGGTAATGGCAAAATTGGTGCACTTATTGAACTTCAATGTGAAACAGATTTTGTTGCACGTACAGACACTTTTCAATCTTTAGCACATGATTTAGCCATGCAAGTAGCTGCGATGAATCCTCTTGCACTCACTGTTGAAGATGTCCCAGATGATTTTTCAGGAACAAAAGAATCCAATGCTCTGTTGACTCAAACTTTCATTAAAGACAACAGCCAAAATATCGATGATTTAATCCAAAGTGCGATAGGTCAGACTGGGGAAAACATTAAAGTCGCACGTTTTATACGATTTGAACTTGGAACATAATTTATTTCAAAGATTTTATCTATGGAGTGACAAATGGATCGTGAAATAGTATTAGATATGCAGGAACGTAGCAATAAAGCATATGAATCGTATGAAAATAGTCTGAATAGTATTCGAACCGGACGAGCAAATAGTTCTTTGGTTGAAAAGTTAAGCATTGAACACTATGGGCAAAAAATGCCCTTAAATCAACTAGCTACGCTAGGAACACCAGAAGCACAATTAATAACTATTCAACCTTGGGATAAAGCTGCGATAGAGCCGATCATGAAAGCTTTGCAGACAAGCGAACTAGGTATAACACCACAAAGTGATGGATCGATGATACGTCTACCCATTCCGCCTCTAACAGAGGAACGACGCTTAGAAATGGTAAAGCAACTCCATAAAAAAACAGAAGATGCGAGAGTTTCAGTACGAAATTCTCGTAGAACATGTTTAGATACAATTAAACAGTCTCTTAAAAATGGTAATTTTTCTGAAGATGAAGCCCATCAAATTGAGAATGAAATAGAAAAAATCACGCAAGATCAGATTGAAAAATTAGAACAACTTGGTAAGCAAAAAGAACAGGAACTCTTAGTAGTTTGATTTATAGCATCTTAGTATAAATCCAAGGGAAAAAGTGACATCATGCAAGCTTCCCAAACTTATCCGCAACATGATATTAAACAAATTCCTTATCATGTTGCAATTATAATGGATGGCAACGGACGCTGGGCAAGTAATAGGTCACTCAACCGAACTGAAGGTCATCAAGAAGGTGCGAAGGTAATCCCGAGTATCGTAAAATCTTTCGGACAACATGATGTAAAAATGCTGACACTCTTTGGATTTTCAACTGAAAATTGGGGACGGCCAAAATCTGAAGTAGAAGCTATTTTAAGTCTAGCAAAAGATTTCATTGATGAGCACTTAGAAGAACTACATCAAGCAAACGTAAAACTGAAACATCTTGGCAGTCTTGAACAGCTCCCATATTGGTTAAAAAATCGAGTCCAACATGCTGTACAAAAAACTAGTAGTAACTCGGCTATGACTTTAAATCTTGCTTTCAACTATGGAGGAAGAGCAGACATTATTTCTGCTGTAAAGCAACTCATAGATGAAGGATTCGCAACAAATGAAATTACTGAGCATTCAATCAGTAATCGTCTCGCAACTGCCGGTTTGCCTGATCCGGATTTATTAATACGTACAGGAGGTGAAAATCGCTTATCGAACTTTCTTGTTTGGGAAGCTACTTATACTGAATATTATTTCACTGAGACACTTTGGCCTGATTTTGGCCCATTAGATATTGAAAAAGCCATCAAAGAGTACGGAAGACGTCAACGCAGATTCGGTCTAATTACCGATTAAAAGAAAAACATTAATTTTGTTAACTAATAGAGTAATTGTGGCCATTATCGGACTCCCGCTGACAGTATTATTTATATTGTTACCCGAACCTATTTTTGCAGCAATTACTGAGATAATTCTAGCCATTGCAACTATCGAGATCATAAGAAATCGTGTTGTAAAAAAAACACGCCATAACCTTCTGATCTTGGGTACAGGTGCAGCTGCTACTGCATTTATTGCTGCATTTATCCGAGTTTGGGTTCAAGATGCAGTTTGGATCTTATTAATACCAACTGCAGTCGTAATCTGGTCAGTTTTTACATCCTACAAATGGACAAAAACAATAATTTATTGGTGGACCATGTCTGTTTTATACATCAGCGTTTTAGGAAGCCATCTTATATTGATCAATCAAACGGACAATGGACAAAATTGGATAATATTAATGTTAGGAATTGTATTTGCAACTGATACAGGAGCATACATAATAGGAAAAATTTTAGGAAAACATAAATTAATTCCTTCTATCTCTCCAAATAAAACTTGGGAAGGTGCAGTAGGAGGTTACTTTATAGGAATATTAATTGGTGGAGGGATTATCTACCTATTAAATACTAGCTTTATTCCTTCCTTAATTATCTTATTATCTTGCCCAGTAATAGCAATGATTGGTGACATCATTGAATCACAAATTAAAAGAAAACTTTTAGTTAAAGACATATCGAATATTTTACCCGGTCACGGTGGTATCCTAGATCGTATAGACTCTATTTTACTTGCTGCTCCTTGGGTCTATTGGGTAATTATATGGATCAACTAAAAACGATAGCAGTTATTGGCTCCACAGGTTCAGTGGGAGAGCAAGCTCTAGACGTTATCCAATCTATGCCTGAAAAGTTCAAAGCCATAGCATTAGCTGCAGGATCCAATAATCAAAGGCTAGAGGAACAAATAAAACAGTTCCAACCCAAAGTAATTTGCCTTGCAAATGGTTTACCGACAACTACTAATATTGAAAAAAGTATGTACCAGCCTCTTGAGGAAATAGTAGTGAGAGATGATGTAGATGTAGTACTCGCAGCAAGTTCTGGACTAGATGGACTACCGGCAATACTAGCCGCCTTACAGGCCGGCAAAAAAGTAGCTGTAGCGAACAAAGAGGCTTTAGTCGTAGGGGGTCCAGTCGTTAGACAGGCGTTAGAATCTGGAATACGTTATGGTGCAGAATTAAGGCCAGTCGATTCTGATCATTGTGGTTTTTGGCAATGTCTCTGGGGAGAATCAATTGATGCAGTTGATCAATTGATTCTTACAGCATCTGGAGGTGCATTTAGGAACTTGAGTATCACTGAACTAGATAATGTCACTCCCATTGAAGCTCTAAAGCATCCTACATGGCAGATGGGACCAAAAGTGACTATTGATAGTGCCACACTTTTCAACAAAGGATTAGAGGCACTAGAGGCAAGGTGGTTATTTGATCTTCCATTGGAAAAAATAGACATTCTACAGCACCGTGAAAGCGTCATACATAGTATGGTGACATTTATCGATGGTTCTGTGAAAGCACAACTTGGGGTCCCTGATATGCGGTTGCCTATACAAATTGCACTTTCTTATCCAGATCGACTACCAATCCAACCTGCCCCAAAACTTGATCTAGCAAAGTATGAGTCTCTTAATTTTGCTAAGGTGGAATCTGCAAAATTCCCAGCACTCGAAATTACACTTGAAGCAGGTAGACGTGAGGACACCACCGCAGCTGCTTTATCTGGTGCTGATGAAGCAGCTGTGGCTCATTTTCTGAATCGACAGTGTCGTTTTACAGATATTGCAAAATTATTACATAAAGCCATGCAACAACATAAACCACAAAAAAATCCCGACCTCGAGGCGTTACTAATTGCTGAAAAATGGGGAAGGAATTTTGTCACTGAAATGTTAAAAAATGGCGAAAGAATTTAATGCAATGACAATACAAAAAAAGATTACTCCCATAATTATTGTGCTACTTATCTGTGCTGGTTTGATTTTTTTAAGAAGTGCTTTTAATTCAGCCATCCTTTTTTTACTTATTATTATTGCGCTCGTAATGGCACATGAAGCAGGCCATTTTTTCTCAGCAAAATTTTTTGGTATATATGTGCATGAATTTGGATTAGGGTTTCCTCCCAGGATAGCCTCTATAAAAAGAGGTGAGACAGAATATACACTCAATGCCATACCGCTTGGAGGATTCGTAAAACTTGAAGGAGAAGAAAACCCTGATCATCCTAGATCTTTAGCGGCAAAACCAAAATGGCAACGCTTTATAGTACTTTTTTCAGGTATAGCAGTAAATTTTCTACTGCCTGTTTTTCTGTTCGCATTAGCATTTACTTGGCCCCATGAAGTTCCTGTTGGAAGGGCAATGGTAACCAACGTAATACCTGAAGGACCTGCAGCAATAGCAGGAATCAAAGTAAATGATCAAATTTTTTCAATTGATGGTCGTGATGCAAAAAACTTACCTGAAGCAAGTCGTCTCATACGCCTGAAGGTAGGAGAAACTGTAAATGTTACTGTTCGTAGAGATGGCAACTTAATCAATATCCCTGTCTATGCACGATGGAGTCCACCTGAAGGACAAGGACCGACAGGAATAAGTATCGGATATTCTGTCGTCGCACCTGATGGTAGACCCTTCACTGAAAGGGAATCACTGCCGCCTTGGGAATCAATCCCAATGGGTATCCAACGAACTTGGGATACACTTATTCTCGTTCGCAATGAAATTGCTTCATGGGGTGGACAATCAGGCAGCCCTCAATTTGCTGGCCCTGTTGGAATTGGTCAAACAGTAGGTGAAATAGTCGGAATCCAAGAGACACCTAGCGCAGCCGTATCACCTTTACTTGAAATTACTGCATTGTTGTCGATAAATTTAGCAATAATTAATTTATTACCCTTACCTATGCTAGATGGTGGCCGCATATTTTTTCTGCTGCTCGAAGTTATCCGTCGAGGTAAAAGGATCAACCCTCAAAAGGAAGCTATTGTTCACATGATTGGTTTTTTTGCCTTTATAATACTTGCCATAATTATCACTTTTTTTGATATAGCAAGAATTACATCTGGAGAATCTTTGATACGGTAATCGTTTTTTATCCATTACGTACTATAATTTAATCGAGACTAGCAATACTAGTAAATCAATCCACACTAAGTGGAAGGGAATTGATGAAACAAAGGAACCTCACACGCAAAGTTCCTGTTGGAAATATTAAAATTGGAGGAAAATCTCCAATTGCTGTTCAATCCATGGCTGCTACACGCACTCAGGACATAGAAGCTACAGTCAGGCAATTAAACTTAATTCATGATGCTGGTGCTGACTTAATTAGGATCGCTATAGATTCGAAGGCTGATGTAAAAGCGTTAGCAATAATAAGAAATCATACTGAAGATCTAAGTATTAATTTATCGGTAGATTTACAAGAAAATTATCGCCTTATCTCTGATGTTGCTCCTTTAGTTGAAAAAGTTAGATATAACCCTGGGCATCTTCATCATCATGAGAAAGAGAAAGATATTTCAGAAAAAGTAAAATTTATTGCTAATACCGCATTTGAAAATAATATCGCATTAAGAATAGGGGTAAATTGTGGTTCAGTTGATCCAATTCTTAAGCAAAAATTCGGTAAAGATGATGTAGGTGCAATGGTAGAAAGTGCTTTACAACACGCACAGTTTTTGGATGACCTAGGTTTTGATAAGTACGTAGTCTCTCTAAAAGATTCAGATTGGCAAAAAGTCCTAGATGGAAATCGTCGTTTTGCCTCTATCCGTCCCGATATTCCGTTGCATCTTGGAGTTACAGAGGCAGGAATGCCACCTGAAGGCATTATTAAGACTCGTGTAGCTTTTGAACAGCTTATTTCAGAAGGAATTGGTGATACCATTCGAGTTTCTCTTACTCTGCCTTTTGATGAAAAAGGGCAAGAAGTTACCGTGGCGAGAGAAATTCTTAATGACATTTATAATGGCAGGTTCAGATCCGTCCCTAGCAACTTTGGACAAGGTCTAAATATTATTAGCTGCCCTTCATGCTCTAGAGTAGAAAATGAAAAATTTATAGAACTTGCCCAGCAAGTTAAAGTAATGTCTGAATATGCCAAGGATCACGATCTCACTATTGCAGTAATGGGATGTAGAGTTAATGGACCTGGTGAAACAGATGATGCAGATATTGGAATGTGGTGTGGTCCTTTAGGCGTGAATCTCAAACGAGGGGAGGAACTTATCGGGCATTTTGGCTATGATACTGTACTAAGTGAGACAAAAAAAATACTCGATGAAATGATAAATGAGATTGAACCTGTTAAACAAATTTAAACAACTTCGTTGCTCAACACTCAAGACACTTTTATCCTCAGCGCCATGAGAATGTCTAAACAATTTGGTCGTACTCTCCGTCAAGCACCTGCTGATGCGGAAACAATCTCTCATCAATTATTGGTGAGAGGTGGGTTCATAGATCAACTAAGTGCAGGTGTCTACTCGTACTTACCTTTGGGATTGAGGGTAAAGAAAAATATTGAAAGTATTATCCGTAAAGAAATGAATACCGCTGATGGTATAGAGGTACTCCTCCCTACCATTCAACCATCAGCTATTTGGGAAACATCTGAGCGACTTTTTACAATGCAAGATGTTTTATTTAAGTTGGAAGATAAACGTGGGCGAACAATGGTGCTTGGCCCTACACATGAAGAAGTAATTACTACATTATTCTCTAAATTCGCAAATTCATACCGCGATTTACCTAGAACCTTATATCAAATACAAACAAAACTTCGTGATGAGACTCGCCCTAGAGGTGGGTTAGTCAGAGTCCGAGAATTCACTATGAAAGATGCGTATTCCTTTGATCTGGATGAAAAAGGTCTCGATGTATCTTATAGTTTGATGGTTGATGCTTATTATCAAATATTCAATACATGCCAAATCCCTATAGTTTCTGTTGAAGCTGATTCAGGTGCAATAGGTGGAAAAGGTTCACAAGAATTTATATTTCTAACAGACAGTGGCGAAGACACAGTATTAATCTGCGACCAATGTGACTATGCGGCAAATCAAGAAAAGGCTGAATTTATTCGCCCAAAGAAGACAGCTGCGCAAACACTTAACATCGAAAAAATAAATACTCCTGAAATAACAACTATAGATCAACTTGCAAGTTTCTTGAACATTGATAAGAACGACACTGCTAAATCAGTACTATATATGGCTATGCCGCGTACCGGTGGTGCATCCTTCCCGATATTTGCAGTTATTCGAGGAGATTTAGAAATAAATGAAGTGAAATTAATGAACCTTGTTGATGCGAGAGGAATAACTCCCATGACTGACGAGGAGCTTTCCAAATATAATATTATCTCCGGTTACGCTTCACCAATAGAGATAAATTCAGAAATTAGAGTTATTGCTGATATTTCGATTACTGAAACAGTTAATTTAGTAGCTGGAGCCAATGAAGTCGATTATCACTTTACTAATACAAATTATTTAAGAGATTGGGTTGCTACTGACATAGCTGATATCGCAATAGCAGATGAAGGACATATATGTGCCAAATGTACTGGAAATAAAGCAGGTAACTTAAAAATTTCACGTGGCATTGAAATGGGACATGTATTTAGGCTTGGCAAGACATATACTTCAGCTTTTGAAACTACTGTACTAGATCAATTTGGGGAGCAATTAACACCTATCATGGGATGCTATGGCATAGGAATTGATAGAATTCTTTCCGCTGCTGTCGAAGCACACCATGACCAAGATGGTATTATTTGGCCACGAGAATTATCGCCCTATGATATCCATCTTACTGCTCTCAACTTTGAGCAAGACTCAGAAGTATCTGAAGAGGCGACAAAATTATACGAAGACATTCAAGTCGAAGGATTAACCGTTTTATTTGATGATCGAGATGAAAATCCTGGAGTAAAATTCAAAGATGCAGACCTCATAGGGATACCCATACGAATCACTGTCTCTAGTAGAAATAATGCTGAGAATGTTGTAGAACTAAAATTGAGAAATGCTGAAACATCAGAAAAAATAGACAAAGAAAATATTATTGAAGTTTTACAACAACTTTCGGAATAGATTGATCATACAAATCGTTTGAGGGTCATGCAGACAAAGTGATATAGTTTATGAGCACACGGGTTTAGTTAAAGCGTGGACTTGACCCGCGCTTTTTTGTGTTTTTATGTAAATATTAAGTCAGATTGTTGAATATCTATGAAAAATGAATTTGTTGCAGCCATTACACAGCTATCCGCTGAGAAGAATTTAAATTCTGATACTGTATTTGTTGCAGTCGAAGCAGCATTGGCATCTTCATTTCGCAAAGATGATCTCCAATATGCAAGTATTGAAACTAAAATTGATCGAATAACAGGCGATATCTCTGCTTGGCAAACATGGGCAATATTGGATGATGATGAAATAGAAGATGACGAAATAGAGCTCTCGCCCGAACGTGCTAAAGAACTAGGATTCGGTGAGCTTGAAATCGGTAGTGTTGTTCGCAAACCTATAGAAATCACTGGAGACACTGGCCGTATCGCTGCACAAACAGCCAAACAGGTAGTATTACAAAGATTACGTGATGCAGAAAGAGACTCTGTTTTTCAAGATTTTTCTGGAAAAGAAGGCGAACTAATTTCTGGAACTGTTTTACGAGTTGAGAGAGGTAGACAACAAGTAGTTCTCGATTTAGGACAAACAGAAGCAGTATTACCTTATTCGGAACAAATACGCTCTGAACATTATCGAGTGGGACAAAGAATTAGGGTTTATATTAAAGAAGTCTACCGTGCGACCAGAGGACCACAAGTATTAGTCTCACGTGCAACACCTGATCTTCTTGGAAAATTATTAGAACTAGAAGTGCCAGAAATTTCTAGAGGCTCAATTCAGATTATTAATATTGCGCGTGATCCAGGATTTCGTAGTAAAGTTGCAGTGGCATCGAAGCAGCACGGGATAGATCCAATTGGTGCTATTGTTGGAGTTCGTGGGGCACGTATACAAAATATAGTTAATGAACTTAACGCTGAACGAATCGATATCATTCGATGGGATCCGAATGAACTTGCTTTTACAGCCAATGCACTTAGCCCAGCTGAAGTTGTTTCAATAAATATAGAAAACCAGACTAATACTGCATATATCGCTGTACCTGATCGACAGTTAAGTTTAGCGATAGGAAAAGAAGGTCAAAACGCTCGTCTTGCAGCAAAGCTCACTGGTTTGAGACTCGATATTTGTGGAGAAGGATCTATGATTGAATCAGGGAAGGATTTACACCCACCCCCTGAACCAAATATGGAGGCTGTATTTACTTCCGAACTTGATCAGAAAGAGCCAATTTTTGAAACTTCCATTTCAGATGAAGTTACACCTTCACAAGCTGCTTATGGTAGACCTGGCTTACCTGGAGAACAGATTGAGGCGATTACATCCAATGATAGTGTGACAGTTCAACAAACTCCAGAAGTACGACTTACACCTGAACAAGAGGTTTTAGAGGGATTATTGGAGACTGAGACACTACCGACAGACATTCCTTCAGATACAACAACAGTAGAAGAAATAGCTCCTCCATCTGACCAAGAAGAACCCCGTGTGCTTCGCTTTGCAGATGAAATCCGTGAATTAAGATTGCAAGAAGAAGATCGTGAACGAAATCGCCGAGGGAAAAATCGCCGTCGAGCTGGTACTGATTCTCGATCTTCACGCAGACGTGGACGTCAGGATTATGATTTGGATGAAGATGAAATCGAAGCTGCACTTCATGGTGAAACTTATGAAGGTGACAACTACGATGATTTTGATGATGAATACGATGATTAGAAATACAGTTGTTAAGTATTGTGTAAAGGATCACCTATATGGCTCAGGAGACCCCTACGGAGAACTCAACTGTTCGCATTCCGACAGCATTAGCAGTTGGTGAACTTGCAGAAATCCTTAATATTTCTGCCATAGATATCATCAAAGAGCTCATGAAAAATGGTGTCATGGCGAATGTCAATCAGGTCATTGATTTTGATACTGCAGCGATAGTTGCAACAGATCTTGGATTTGAATTAGAAGAAGAAACAGAAGAGCTAAATTATTCAGAATCATCTTCCACAGAACAAGTCAACGCTAAAAGTACATCCTTGAGAATAATTGACCAAAGCAACCTAAATTCCCCTGCTCGTCCACCTGTAGTGACAGTCCTTGGACATGTCGACCATGGAAAAACCACTTTATTAGATCAAATCCGACGTACAAATATTGTTGATGCAGAGGCAGGTGGTATAACGCAACATATTGCGGCATATCAGACTCAAAATTCCGATGGTCGTATTATTACATTTATCGACACTCCTGGACATGAAGCATTTACTGAAATGCGCGCTCGAGGTGCACAGATCACTGATGTTGCAATCATTGTTATCGCTGCTGATGACGGTTTAATGCCACAAACACGTGAGGCTATTGATCATGTAAAAGCTGCAGCAGTACCTATGGTCATAGCTATTAATAAAGTGGATACTGAAAATGCAGATGTAGCAAGAACAAAAGCTCAATTACCTGAAGTAGGTTTGGTCCCGGAGGAATTTGGAGGAGAGCAAGTTGTTGTCGAAATTTCTGCATTAGATGGGACAGGGATAGAGGAATTGCTTGAAAATGTATTGTTAGTCTCTGATTTGGATGAACCAAAAGCGGATCCTAATCGATCAGCCATAGGAGTAATCCTAGAAGCATCAAATAATCGTCATAAAGGTCCTGTAGCGACAGTCTTAGTACAAGCAGGTACATTACATCAAGGAGATGCAATTATTAGTGGTTTGTCTAGTGGTCGCATCCGTGCAATGTCGGATTATTCTGGCAATAGAATAGAAACTGCTGGGCCATCTACACCTGTTGAAATCACTGGCTTAAACTCTGTACCTCTTGCAGGAGAACGTTTCGAAATCAGAGAAAGTGAAAAGTTAGCAAAACGTGAAGCAACAGATCGTCAGAGAGATTTTGAAGCAGGCAATACTGGTAGAGAAACTGTAACACTCGATTCCTTATTCGGAGAAATCCATCAAGGAAATATAGAAAATATGCACATTATACTGAAGGTCGATGTGCATGGTTCATTAGAGCCACTTGTCCAAACACTTGAAGATCTTAATGAGGAAAATGTAAATCCACGAGTCATCCATGCATCCGTTGGATCAGTAAATGAATCAGATGTCCAGCTTGCTGTTGCATCACAAGGCATCATTATTGGCTTCAATGTACAGATAGAAAATGGAGCCCGTTTGTTAGCCGAGCAAGAAAAAGTTGAGATCCGAGAATACACTATTATATATGACATCGTTCAGGATATTAATCAAGCTGTTAAAGGCCTACTAGATCCAATTTTTGAAGAAGAGCAAGATGCATCTGTAGAAGTGCGTCAAGTATTCCGTAAGGGAAGAAGAAACGCAATAGCAGGAAGTTATGTAAGAGATGGAAATATAACACGTTCAAGTAAAGCAAGAATAATGCGTAATGGTGATATTGTGCACGAAGGTGACATCGTAAGTCTAAAGAGATTTGAAGATGATGTTCGTGAGGTTAATACTGGACAAGAATGTGGAATTCAAGTAAATGGATTCAGTGAATTCGAAGAAGGTGACGAAATTATAATCTATCACCTTAAACAAATCCGTTAGTAGAATTTTATATGAGCAAGCGAACGGAAAAAGTTGCAGACCTTATCCAGGAGGTGCTTGCTGAGCAGATTGATAGAAAATTAAAACATCCCGATATTGTCAATTCAATGGTTTCGATTACTCGTGTTGATGTTACACCAGATTTTAGTCATGCAAAGATTTATGTAAGTATATTGGGTGATAACATAATTAGTACTAAAGCAATGGATGCACTTAAACACAGTGCCCCTTACCTACACCGCCAACTAGTACAAGAAATACACCTACGTAGGATCCCTAAGCTAGATTTCATAGAAGATCGTTCTATGGAAGAAGCTGAACAGTTAAGTACACTCTTCAAATCTATTGATACATCTATCAGTCCAAAAAAAGAATTATGAATTTACGTGGATTTATCAATATCAACAAACCTGAGAATCTAACTTCTTTTGATGTCGTCAGAGAAATTAGGAAGGTGACTAATGTTAAAAAGGTTGGACATGCAGGAACTCTCGATCCTGATGCGACTGGGGTGTTGCCTATTGCAGTCGGGCAGGCGACTCGGTTACTACCTTTGTTGGTCGATTCTACAAAAAGATACCAAGGTATAATTAGATTCGGTATCACGACAGACACATATGACTCTTCAGGAATAATAACTGCTGAAAAAAATGCATCAAATCTAACGCGTTCTACGGTGAATGAAAATTTGAAACATTTCTCTGGAGAAACCTTTCAAGTGCCACCTGCTTATAGTGCTATCAAAAAAAATGGAGTGAGAGCTTATTCTATTGCTAGAAAAGGAGGGATAGTAGACCTTCAACCCAGAAAGGTGCGGGCCATAGAATTAAAACTAAGGAAGTTTGATACACATAATCCACAATATCCAGCTGCAGAAATCGAAATATTTTGTGAAAAAGGATTTTATATCCGTTCACTTGCACATGATTTAGGCAAAAAATTAGGTACAGGGGCACATTTAGAAAAATTATCACGTACACAAGTTGGGATGTTTAAATTAGAAAATTCAGTCGATCTGTACCGTGCAAAAAGTCTGTTAGAAAATGGTATTACAGATGAAATAGTTAAAAATATCGATACAGTTTTAGAACATTGGCCAGCGATTATCATTGGAGCCAGTGATGCCAATCGAATATATAACGGGCAAAATATAGTATTTACTAACACAAAAATTCTTTCCAAACAGACGAATAGTATCAAAGCAAGATGCTACGGGCCTAACGGAGAATTGATCGCATTAGTGAAAAAAAATGAAACTTCTGAAAGCTGGCATCCTTATAAAGTAATTAATCCTGATTAGCTAGCATCAAGTGCCAAACGATAAAAAGCTTCACTACGAGGATTGGTAGTTTTACCTATTTTCCTTAATGCCAGCAATGGCCTCATCGCCACGGGCGTATCATCAAATCTCTTCAAAGCATGAATTCCATTTTCAGCAATTCCTTCAGGTAAAACGCTACATCCCATTCCAAGATACACTAACTGCTTTAAGACTTCAGGACTATCGCTTTCCAAAACGACGCGCGGAATGATTCCTCTAGCAGACAAACCTTGATCGATAAATGATCGAGTCTGTCTACCATTTGGATAAAGAAACCAGTCACTATCATCAATAGATTTTTGATCATCTGAAGTATATAAAAAGAGTGGTTCTTGCCTTAACTCAGTAACATTAAAATCATCAACGATTGGTCCGAAAACAAACGCTAAATCAATTTCAGACTGTCTCAGTTTTTCTAACAAATTTGCACTATGATCGACGATTAATTTTAAATCAACTTCAGGATACAAATTACGAAAATCTCTAACCGCAGCTGGTATCAAATAGAGGCTAGCTGCATCAATCATCCCAACACGTAAACTACCAACAGCTCCTCTTTTAAAATTTTCAACCCACTGAATTACTTCACCTGAAGCATGAAGTACTTCTTGCGAAAAATCGAGAAAATGCTGACCAACTCCTGTCAATTCAAAGCGACCACTTCTTTTCTTAAATAATGGGGCTTGAATACGTTTTTCGATTTCAGAAATAGCTTGTGATAGTGCTGGTTGGCTAACACCTAGATGCCGGCTAGCGATAGTTACACTTTCTGAGCGATACACTTCGCAAAAATACATTAACTGTAAAAAACTAATTTTCAAGAAAGAATTTGGAGATTCTTTTTCCATATTATAAGTTTTCCTTATTTTACTATATAATATAATTCATTATATCAATATATATAACAATAAATAAAAATGGAAGAGTAATATGGCAGATCAAATTAATGTAGCAATCATTGGCTTAGGGAATTGTGCATCTTCATTGGTGCAAGGAATAGAATTCTATAAAGAAGCTGGTGCAGAGGATAAAATTCCGGGTCTAATGCATCCTGTATTAGGTGACTATCATATTAGCGATATCAATATCACTGCGGCATTTGATGTAGACAGTGATAAAGTCGGCAAAGATATTTCCGAAGCCATTTTTTGTGGTCAAAATAATACTTACAAATTTACCGATGTTCCAGAACAATCAGTCAAAGTAAGTAGAGGAATGACACATGATGGATTAGGGAAATATTTATCCGACGTAATTACACCTGCTGAAGGACCTACTGATGATATTGTAGGTATTCTAAAAGAAACCAATACACATGTCGTTATCAATTATTTACCTGTAGGTTCTGAAACAGCCACAAAATGGTACGTTGAACAGGTACTCCAAGCAGGTTGTGCTTTCATTAATTGTATTCCTGTTTTTATTGCGAGAGAGGAATATTGGGGTAATCGATTCAAGCAAGCGAATTTACCAATTATAGGAGATGACATAAAATCTCAAGTAGGAGCTACAATCTTGCATCGACTACTTGTTCGATTGTTTCAAGACAGAGGTGTTCAAATTGATCGTACTTATCAATTGAATTTCGGTGGCAACACTGATTTCTTAAATATGCTCGAAAGAGAACGTTTAGAATCTAAGAAAATATCGAAAACCAATGCTGTAACATCACAAATAGAATATGATGTTCCCGATGCAGATGTGCATGTTGGCCCTTCAGATCATGTACCTTGGCTACTTGATAGAAAATGGTGCCACATAAGAGTAGAGGGAACTACTTTTGGGAATGTACCACTTAACTTGGAAACAAAATTAGAAGTTTGGGACAGTCCGAATTCTGCAGGTGTAGTCATCGATGCAATAAGGCTAGCAAAAATAGGTTTAGATAGAGGTCTGTCAGGTCCATTGTTAGAACCTTCGGCTTATTTTATGAAATCACCACCAGTTCAAATTCGTGATGAAGAAGCTAGGCTAGGGGTAGAAGCATTTATTTCTGGAGAAGCTTTAGATTCGCCAATTGTTAATATTGCTGAAAATAATTAGTAAAACAGATAATTTATGCTTTAAATGATCCATAGGCATTTCAACTATTACTATATCTAGTTATAGTAACAATGATGCAATTACTTCCGAAACAAGCCCCAAAAAATTTAATAGATCCGATCGTTAATTTTTTAATTTCACTAGGTATTACACCTAATATGCTTACTATAAGTGGATTTTTAGGAAGTATATTCGCTGCTTGCATGATCGCCACCGAAAATTTTTTAATTGGAGGCATCGCTGTCTTGTTTTTTAGCGGACTTGATATGTTTGATGGAGCCGTAGCTCGCAAAACAAGACAAAATAGTAAATACGGTGCAATTTTAGATTCAACATTAGATAGATTTTCTGAGATAGCTATACTGGGTGGAATATTTATTTACGCCATTAATGATCCTGATGAATTGTTAGCGATTTTGTGTTTTTTTGCATTAAGTGGATCATTAATGGTGTCATATATACGAGCACGGGGGGAAAGTCTAGGAGTAACTTTAGATAATGGATTCGCACCTCGTCCGGAACGAATAATAATCATAGCAATAGCATTAATTTTTAATTTGGTGCTCTACGCTATGTTAATATTAGTTGCAATTACCTGGATCACAAGTATGCAGAGATTGATTAAGGCTAAAACACTTCTAAACAGCAAAAAAGGTGATGACTGATATGATACCGGGACCACTAGACAATTCAGACTCGCTTCAAATAAGCCGCTATCTGCAAGAACGCATGATTAACCGTGTTGGTATAGATGTCTGGATCAGAAACGATTCAGGGCTAATACGAACCGATCGTGATACCTGTACACACTGTGATGACATACTCTTGCTTAGCAGGCAATTAGTTAGTCTGCACCCAGGATTATCTTTGACTAAATATGATCTTGATGAGCACTCAGACAGAGCAGATTCTGCAAATATTAATCTTCCTCCCTCTGTAGTGTTACGTGGCTCAGGGAAATCTATAAAACTAAGTGGAATGTTCTCAGGAGCAATATTCCCAACATTGCTCGATCTGATTGGTTTTCTATCGCAGGGCACTTCTCCATTAGCAGATGAAGACTTGACTCTAATCCAATCAATATCAGACCCAATTCGTATTGAAGCTATGGTAACTCCATTTGACCCATTTTCTCCTCATATGATACGTCTTTTGGGAGCTCTTGCCACAGAAATCGAATTCATAGAACTAGAAATCATAGAATTAGCTCAATATCCCATCTTGGCGAAACAACGTAATATAACTGAAATCCCAACCATCATCATTAATGATAAAAGGTTTACAGGTGTTTGGGATTTAGAGCCGATGATTAATCAGATACACAAAGTCATAACTGGAGATTCCGAACCAACTATACGAGAAAAAATAATGAGTGTGCCCTACATCTCTGAAGAAGAAGCAATTGAAAGAGCTCGCGAAGAACTAGCACGGCAACAAGGTAACGTTGGATCAAATACTGGAGAAAATACAAGCCCAGGGGGTTTGATTATCCCTAATTAAATGACTACGTTTGTTTCTTTTTACTTGGCCACTTCCAAATAAGCACACCCAAAATAACCAAAAATAAAGACAGTACTACAGTAGTAATTATAATAATTAACCCCACTGATTGAATCGAGTTACTTTCCAATTCATCACGCGTTTGTTCAGTATTTGAGCGTTCAGGCAAATCAACTTGTGCAGGATTATTAGTTCCCGATCTAGGAGCAATATTAACTTGAGTTGGGATACTTAAGGGAACACGTGTAGCTACAGGAACACTAATCGCATTATTTGAAGTTGAAATTGAACTAAAAATTATTGATTCAAGACCATTCTCATTTCTCCATTGGTTATAAAGTTCATTAGTGTCAAAACCATAAATTTTATTCAGTGCATCATCAATGGGATTTCCAGCTTTAATCGATGCAAAAAGCTCAGCGAAAAGTTCTTCCCCGTTTTGACTAATTAGATAATCAACCGTTGACCATGATTGGCCATAAAAGAGATTAACTAAATTAGGATCATTCGATGGTGCTGTCAGTGATCGAAGATTTAATGTCTTATCTGAAGTTATGGCACGTTGTACTGCACCTTTATACGGACCAAGATTACCTTGCATATATACAGCTGTACCTTCATCCAACCAAGCAGGCACACGTGTGAATGGGCCATCACCAGCAACTTTTGTTACAAGATGAGCAGCTTCATGACGAACAACACCTACAGCAGGTTGAAAAGCAAAGATCAAGTCAGGAGCTACTCTTTGACCTTCGGTAGTAACACTAGAATCATAGACTGCAGAACGAGGACGCTGAGCCAATTCCCCTTCCCGTGGGGATCTCCACACTATCAACTTAACTGGATATTCAATATTAGTTTTCAAAAGTGCTTCTGTTTCTAAAATAGCACTTTTCATAGCAAGGAAACTTCTCATGGCATCATCGTTTTTTGAACCATACCAGTAAACACTAAATCGATCTTCTGAGAAGGATTGCCATTCATATCGTCCATCAAGAAAAACTAATCTTTCTTCCTCTGTAGTAATATTCTCTCCGTCTTTTTTATAAATTTCCCAGTGCACTAGCAAATGAGATCCTACAGGAATATAACGATCTGCACTTATCATCTCCATTGCAAAAACTGCCTGATAAGTAAGATCAGAAGATCTATTTATCTCAGCAATTCCATCACCACTTATATCACCATATGGGTTAAGTATTTTGTAGAAAAAACGTACTTCTTGAGGGGTTATCTGATCGTCAATATCGATGACAAATGAAGCATTGAGAGGATCTCGTGTCAGAATACTAGTCCCCGAAACAGAAGCACTTTGGGCAAATAGTATTTGATAACACAATAAATAGAAAACTAACCCAATTAAAAAACTAACTCCACACTTAAAAATTTTTGCTTTATTAATTTCAACCATAAATTACACACTTACAGTGCTTCGTAAAAAAGCCACAATGAATTCATCTATGTCACCATCCAATACTTTATCTGTATCACTAATTTCAACTTGAGTTCTTAAGTCTTTTACCATTCGATATGGCTGCAATACATAAGAACGAATTTGATTACCCCATCCTGCTTGAACATGCTCTCCTTTTAATTTCGCACGTTCTTCTTCAATTCTTTGAATTTCCAAATTCAACAATTTAGATTCAAGTACTTTCAAGGCACTTTCACGATTTCGTGATTGTGACCTTTCATTTTGACACGTCACAACAATTCCTGTGGGAAGGTGAGTAATACGAACTGCAGTGTCATTTTTTTGAACATTCTGTCCACCATTCCCACTAGCTCTATAAGTATCTACACGCAATTCATCGCCATTGATAGCAATATTAATATCTCCGTCACTTGCTTCTGGCACTGTCTCAACTAGAGCAAAACTAGTGTGCCTTGCATGCGCTGAATCAAAGGGAGAAATTCTAACTAATCGATGTACACCTTTTTCTGATTTTAGAAGACCGTAAGCATTTTCACCCATAATTTTTACTTCAACTGATTTTATGCCTGCTTCATCACCGCTATTGATTGCGAGAATTTGCGATTTAAAACCATGATTACCTGACCATCGCAAGTACATCCGCAATAACATCTCTGCCCAATCTTGTGCTTCTGTACCTCCTGCACCTGCATGAATAGAAAAAACAACATTCCGATCATCGTATTCATCACCTAGAATCAGACCTAGTTCTAATAATTCAAATTCTTTGTTTATTACATCCAAATCAACATTTAATTCATCTTGTAATAAATCACGTTCATCTGTTGGAGCTTCATCAACTAAAGAAAGTAAAGCTTGAATTTCGGACAATTTAAGTTCGAGTGACTGCCATGTATTAATTACCCCTTCCAGTTTCGATATTTCTTTCATCACATTCTGAGCATGATTACGATCATTCCACAGATCAGGAGATTCTGCAGTTTTCTTCAGTTCATCCAAATGGTCTTGATGTTGAGAAAGGTCAAAGTCGCACCTGTGTGTCACGGACTTTTTGCAAAAGTTCTGCTACTTTTTGTTCAATTTCTTGCATAAATTAATTTTCCTATGGAAAAACACTATTGACTAGTAATTAGCTTTTATGGTGTCTAATGTATTTTTCAACAACATCGCCCTTGTTATAGGACCAACACCACCAGGAACAGGAGTAATAGCTCCAGCTACAGTTTTTACATTTTCAAAATCAACGTCACCAATCAATCGATACCCACGTTTCCTCGAGGAGTCATTTATACGATTAATTCCAACATCGACTACTATCGCTCCCGAACGAACCATATCAGCAGTAACGGTATTAGGATATCCAGTAGCAGCAATAATAATATCAGCTTCCAAGGTAATAGCTCTCAAATTTTTTGTACCTGTATGTGCAATAGTAACTGTCGCATTACCATATATATTTTTTTGAGCAAGAATCAATGCCAATGGTTTGCCAACTAAATTAGAACGGCCGATGACTACGATGTTTTTGCCAACAATATCAATATTACTTCGGACTAACAATTCTCTTACTGCTAACGGAGTAGCTGGAATAAATCGAGGGTTACCTTGCAGTAGAAGACCTAAGTTTACGGGGTGTAAACCATCCACATCCTTAGATGGTGATAAGGAAAAATCAAGCAATTCTGAGTCCAAATGTGATGGCAAAGGTTTCTGTATAATGACAGCATTGATTTCGTCATTATTATTAACATCATCGATTAAATCCATTACTTCATTCATTGTTATAGAATCATTAAGTACAGAGAGTGAACTCGATATACCGACCTCTTCACAATCTTGCATTTTCAATCTCACATATGTTTGCGAAGCAGTGTTAGAACCAATCATTATTACTCGCAGATGAGGAGGGCATAGTCCATCACGAACTATTTGTTCCACTCCGTGTTTCACTTCGGAGCGTATCTCTGCTGCTACAGCATTTCCATCAAGAATATATGAATTCATACAATATCTATTGTAGCCTATAGAAACTATGAAACATCAATTTTAGTGACATATTAGGTATGCGAATGAGTACACATGCTATTGGGATAGACATAATTGAAACTGATCGTGTTCGGCGTGTTTTTCAAAAACATCCAATACGTTTCATAAATCGTGTCTATACGCCAGCCGAAGCAGCTTTTTGTAGAGGCAGAATTCCAGAATTAGCTGCACGATTTTCGGGCAAAGAAGCAGTAATGAAAGCATTAGGAACAGGTGCAAGATCAGTTGCGTGGCGTGATATAGAAATTTTACCCGACAGACGAGGAAAACCTTTAGTCTATCTTTATGGAGGCGCCAAACTACGCTCAGATACAATAGGACTTGAAGCAATAGATATCACACTAACGCATTTAGATTCATTTGCAATGGCAGCTGTTGTATGCACACAGAAATACCCCGAAGAATCTCCAGAAATATCTCGTAAGAATTTAATCGAAAGACTAAAAGCACGTGGTCTACTAGCAAATATCACTGAAGAAGAAAGACTACCGGAAGAATCTTAACGCAGAAAATAGAAAGAATATTACTGTGAAAAAAATTGTCACAACTGAACAGATGCGAACATTAGAAAATAATACTATCGCGGATGGCAAAAGTGAGAGAGCACTCCAACTAGAAGCTGGCTTAGCAGCAGCGCAAGAAGCTTGGATGAATGTTGGTGCTATGCCAGAGAGAGGAATTCTATTATTAATAGGTCCAGGCAAAAATGGCGGTGACGGACTAATAGCTGCAAACCAATTAACCAAATGGGGAGCAACACCTTTCGTATATCTCTTAAGAGAACGCAATACAGATGATCCAGACTGGAAAGAATTCCAAGAAAGTGAAATGCCTTATGCATTAGCGACAGAGGATACAGATTTAAAGCGTTTAGAATTTGTACTTAATGAAGCTGCACTAATCGTAGATGCCTTACTTGGTATCGGTGTAAATCTTGAAAGTAGACCTCTCGATAAACAGCTATCAGAGATCACAAAACGAGTGAATCAAACAAAAGAAAATATCGTAAAACCACATATACTTTCTCTCGACATCCCTACTGGGATCAATCCAGATAATGGCTATGCTGATTCTACTGCAATTAAAGCTGATACGACTGTTACATTTGGATATGCAAAAATGGGGTTATATGCTTACCCCGGCCGTGAGCATGCCGGAAGAATAATACCTGTTGATATAGGCCTCTCCAGTACTACAAAAAGCACACTACCCTACGAAGCATTAGAACTTAGTGAATTGAAAACATTTGCACCGCAACGTCCTATCACTGCACATAAAGGAACTTTTGGCGTAGTCACAATTGTGGGAGGGTCTTCTCAATATCCTGGAGCTGTTCGATTAGCAGCAGAGGCAGCGGCAAGATCAGGAGCAGGTTTAGTACAAATAGCTGCACCAAAGCATATCCAAACCCTCCTAACAAATGGACTACCCGATGCCATTCATCAACCATTGCCAACTACTGAAAATACACTCGATGCTTCTGCAGCTATTACCGTTTTACGAGCACTTGATGAGAAAAAAACACGTGCACTTCTCATAGGGCCTGGGTTAGGGAAAACGACTAATACGAAGAAATTTGTCCATTCAATTGTTTCCAGTTTAAGTAAGAGAACATTTCTGAATGGCGTAATACTTGATGCTGACGCATTAAATACTCTTTCAGAAATACAAGATTGGTCGACACTTGTACAAATACCCTTAATAGTCACACCACATCTAAAAGAGATGTCACGCTTGATGGGAATAGATATTGATTATATTCAAAAAAACCGTTTGGAATCTGCACTCAACTATGCAAAACATATTAATGGGATCGTAGTACTTAAGGGGGCAGGTACTATTATTGCCTCACCAGATGGGAGAGCACGTATATCTGAATTCGCATCTCCAGTACTAGCAAAAGCAGGCACTGGAGATGTACTCGCTGGAGTTATTGCTGGACTGGTTGCACAAAATGTCGACAGCTTTGAAGCAGCTTCACTCGGTGTTTATTTGCATGCAGACATGGGGAGAAGGGTTGCGGAAAATTATGGGACTGCAGCTGGCATTGCACAAGATTTATTGAAAGTAATGCCTGCATCACGGAAAATGCTTGATGGAATAGAAGCATCAGCAATAGACACTTTTGGCACTAATACTTTATTACCAAATACAATTCAATCGCATCAACCTGGAAAACAATTCATGGAAGAATTGGCTCATAATTTAGATTAACTTGCTACACTCCACATAATTCATTAAACAGGAATCACTAAAAAATAATGAAAGAAGGCATTTTTGAATAATTGTCTCAACGAAAATTCAAAAACTGACCCCATTGTATTAGTCTTCCCTGGACAGGGCTCACAATCTCCTGGAATGGGTAGTTTAATTTATAAAAACTCAAAAAATGCTCGTCTTACATTTGAAGAAGCGAGTGATATAACCAATATAGATATGGCGAAAATATGTTTTGAAGGTACAGCGGAAGATTTGTCGGAAACTCGACTCACACAACCAGCAGTATTAACTGCATCAATTGCTTTTCTTCGAGCGATGAATGAAAAATTAGAAGAAAAAAATATTATTATTAAACCCAAATTATTAGGAGGCCATTCTTTAGGAATGTTTAGTTCTGCAGTTGCAGCTGAAACATTTTCATTTCAAGATGCATTACTGATGATCCTTGATAGAGCACGCTTAATGAGTGATTTCAATAAAAAACGTCCTGTTGGTATGTCATCAATTTTAGGACTAGATTTTGATAAGGTAAGTGAAATTTGCAGTAAAGCCACCACATCCGAACTCAATAGAGTTGATATCGCTAACTTAAATCTCGATTCACAAATAGTAATCAGTGGTGATATCGATGCACTTACTAAAGCAATGGAATTAGCACGAGATTTGCATGCACGTGCTATACAACTAAAAGTCAAAGTTTCTAGCCATACGCCCTTACACTCAGAGCAATCAAAAGAATTTACAAAACTTATTAAAGACGTTAATTTTTACAAACCATCTATCCCAATTATTTCTAACAACACTTCTAATTTACTGACTTCAGCTCAGGAAATTAGACATGAATTTGAAAATCAACTTCATTCACCTGTGTACTGGACAGAAAATGTCCAACGTATGCTCCGAGAGGAAATTCAAACCATTATAGAAGTAGGACCAGGACATGTATTATCACGCATGGCAAAAAAAATCTCAGGTAAACTAATTGCAGTATCTCTTGATGATGCGCATGATGAACCTATACCAATATCTGTACTCCCTGAAGTTATAGTGAGCTAATGTCAGAAAGTGTTGTAGTTACTGGCATAGGTATGATCACTCCCGTAGGAGGAGATGCAGCTACTACATGGGAAAATTTAAAATCAGGACGATCTGGAATAGGCAAAATTACACGCTTCGACGCGTCAGATTATGAATATCCTATAGCTGGAGAAGTCAAAAATTTCAATCCAGCAGAACATATAGATCCTAAAACTCTTAGAAGAATAGATCTCTCTACAGCATTTGCTGTAGCAGCATGTAAAGAAGCACTAAATGATGCATCTATTGAAATTAACTCTGAAAATCCCAAATCAATAGGAATTATATTAGGTACTGGGATGGGTGGTGCACACTTAATGATCGATCAACAACGCATCCTTGAAGAAAAAGGCCCCCGCAGAATCTCACCATTTCTCATTTCACATTTTCTACCAGATAGTGCAACCGGGATAATTGCAATGGAATTAGGTGTGCGAGGACCTAATTTTGCGGTCACCGCTGCGTGTGCAACTGGGGGGACAGCGATTGGCGAAGCAGCTGAAATAATAGCCAGAGGTGAAGCTGAAGTTATTATTACGGGAGGATATGAAGCACCTTTACGACCTATTTATTACGCAGGTTTCTCTGCAATGAAGGCACTCGCATCACACGAAGACCCTACGAAAGCTCTACGACCTTTTGATGCAAATCGAAATGGCTTTATATTAGGTGAAGGAGCAGGCATTCTTATCTTAGAATCATTAACACATGCTCGAGAAAGAAATGCGCAAATATATGCACATTGGCTAGGTAGTGGCACTGCTAATGATGCCTATGACATGGTTGCTGCAGATGATAATGGCCAAGGAATTGGAGAGGCCATGGAAAGTGCCCTCAATCGAGCACATCGTAACACAGATCAAATTGACTACATAAATGCACATGGAACAAGTACACCCTTAAATGATCGTGTAGAGACCTCTGCCATAAATAGAATATTTCAATCAGATGCAAAAAAACTTATGATTTCAAGTACAAAATCTATGCATGGCCACATGATGGGTGCTGCAGGTGCTGTGGAAGCAGCAATTTGCGCTTTAGTTTGTCGAGATGGAATTATCCCTCCAACAATTAATTATGAAACCCCTGATCCAGATTGTGATCTAGATTATGTCCCAAACGAGTCACGTAATATAAAAGTTCGCAATGTTATGAGCACTTCAGTAGGGCTAGGTGGTCATAATTCGGCTCTAATATTTGGGACATCAGAAAGGTAATTATGGTAGAGAAAAGGATAGTAATAACTGGTGCAGGACTTGTAACACCAGTTGGAATTGGATTGGAAGAAACATGGAATTCTTTGCTTAAAGGGGAAAATGGCATAGAGAATGTGATTTCATGTGATGTGAGCGATATCAGTTCAAAAATTGCTGGGGAAATTAAGGGGTTTGACGTAGAAAATTGGTTGTCACGTAAAGATGCACGCCGAATGGATCGTTTTGTGCAACTGGCAATAGCTGCAGCTGATGAAGCTTTGAGCCAATCGAATTTAGATGTCTTATCTAATCCTGAGCAGGTTGGATGTATTATCGGCTCAGGTATAGGAGGAATAGCTACCTTAGAAGATCAATTTGCAACTTTTTTTGATAAAGGACCTAGTAGAGTTTCTCCTTTTCTAGTCCCAATGTTTATTTCCGATATGGCCTCAGGACAAGTTTCCATCCGAACAGGAGCACGAGGTCCCAATGTAAATACAGTCTCTGCTTGTGCTTCAGGTGCTGATGCCATAGGTAATGCTTATGAGATCTTACTACGGGGAGACGCAGAAGCGATGATCACTGGGGGAACAGATGCTGCAGTAACAAGAATGTCATTGAGTGCCTTCGGAGCTGCACGTGCACTTTCCACCGAACGGAATAACGATCCTGGCCATGCATCGAGACCTTTCGATCAAGAGCGAGATGGATTCGTTCTTGCTGAAGGATCAGGCATATTAATACTTGAAACACTAGAATATGCTGAAAAAAATGGAACTGAGCCGATTGCTGAAATTATTGGTTATGGTCAATCTGCTGATGCATTTCATGTAACACAGCCATCTGAAAATGGTGAAGGGGCAGCACGTGCAATGAAGATGGCTTTATCCAAAGCTGCAATAGATCCACAACAAGTTGGTTACATAAATGCACACGGCACCAGCACACCTCTGAACGATAAATTTGAAACTATGTCAATCAAAAATGTATTTGGTGAAAATGCATATTCAATACCAATTTCTTCCACTAAATCAATGATCGGACATACATTAGGTGCTGGTGGAGGTATCGAAGCTGCTATAACAGCACTTTCCCTCCGAGACCAAAAAATTCACGGAACACGAAATTTATTAGTACCGGATCCAGAATGTGATCTTGATTACGTGCCTGAACCATCAAGAAATATTTCAATGGAATATGCCTTGTCAAATTCATTAGGTTTTGGCGGTCATAATAGCAGCTTAGTTTTTAAAAAATTCACTTCTTAATTACTCTATGACAACAACATCCAATAAATTTCAGAAGCAATGGGAAATTAGCACTCCTCCCAATTTAGATGGATTTGCTGATGCAGGTACAGGACTACCAGCATTAATACGTACGCTTTTAGCAAAAAGAGGAATCTTAGATACAGAGTCAGCACGCAATTATCTTGCAAAATCAAAAAAATTAACTGATCCCGCACTAATGCCGAATATTTCGAAAGCCGTGAATAGATTAGTTCAATCGTGTGAGAATAATGAGAAAATTGGGATATTTGGTGACTTTGATGTTGACGGAATCACTGCGACAACACTCCTGACTGAAGGGTTAGCAAATCTTGGATTAAGCCCAATCCCTTACATTCCAGACCGATTCTCCGAAGGCTACGGACCCAATATGAATGCGATCAAAAAATTAGCTCAGCAAGGAGTTACTCTCTTAATTACTGCTGACTGCGGCACTTCATCTGTAAAAGAAATCGACCAAGCGAATCATTTAGGTATGGAGGTGATAATCATAGACCACCATTCTATACCTTCTGTCCTACCAACTGCATATACGATTGTTAACCCAAAATTAAACAGTTCATATGGCTCAGAACCTGCAGCAGTTGGAGTAGCATACAAAGTTCTCACAGCTTTATATGAAAAAATGGAGGTACCATATGATCATATCGAAACCCAGTCACTTGTTGCCTTAGGAACTATATGTGATCTCGTTCCATTAGTCGGTGAAAATCGTGACTTGGTGAGATTGGGTTTAGAGGCAATACGATCAACTAACAGACCAGGTTTATTAGCACTTGCGAACGAATCTAATTTAGATTTATCAGAAATTACGGCTGAAACATTAGGATGGAACTTTGGTCCAAAAATCAATGCAGCTGGGCGTATGAAGCATGGGGAAATAGCTCTACAGCTTTTACTCACAAAGAACAAAATAGAAGCACAAACTCTAGCAATAGAACTAAATAACCTTAACCAACAAAGACGTCATAACACTGAAAAAGCTACCGCAATATTGTCTGAAAAAATCAATAACTTAGATCTACAAAAACCATTAATTATTACGGGAGATTCGACAATTTCTAGTGGCATCGTAGGATTAGCAGCAGCAAGAATAGCTGACCAATTTTCACGCCCTGCTATAGTCATGCAAATTGGAGAGCATGAGTCAAGAGGGTCATGTCGTTCAGTCAATGGCTTCAACATCGTCGAGCTTCTACAACGACATAAGGACTTATTCATCAAATTTGGTGGCCATCATGGTGCTGCAGGTTTTACCATCAACTCTGAACGTATAGATGAATTAAAAAATAGATTTTTCGAAGACCTAAAATCGCATTTTCCCTCGAATGAAATAAAGTCTGAACTAGAAATTGATGAACACCTCAAACTAAACAATAATCATCATCAAACAATGCAATGGATCGATCTAATTGGACCTTATGGAATCGGTAACAAAGCTCCCATATTTTTATCAGAAAAAATAAAAATTGTAGCTAAATCTTCTGTAGGAAAAAATAAAGAGCACCTTCAATTGAAATTAATGCATACCCAACAATCATGGGATGCAATCCACTTCAATAGTAATTATCACGATTTAAGAATTAATGAATATATCGATATCGTTTTTTCATTGGAACGCAATAATTTTCGAGGACAAAAGAAAATACAATTACAAATCAAAGATCTCAAACGATCGCAAGATTGAGAATCTTAATTACTTAGTCCACAAAGTCTTATATGTATCACCAGTTATAGCGCGGAGTACTTCAATAGATTCTATAGATTTTAACTTCTTTAGATTATCATTTGCGACATCCATTAATTGAGTATTCTCATTACCATCTAAATTTGCTAAACGGCTAATCAAAACATCCCACAAACCAAAAGACTCTAACGAACTAACACGGTTACTCCACGGAATTGTAGAAAAGGATTCCGGATTAGCTAAATCAGGGCGATGTCGACGAACAGACAAATATCTATCTGCGTAACTTTCTGCGATGGGAGCCAAGTAAACTACAGGACCAGAGTTATCGCCTAATCGCATATCAGCAACTAGTGCTTTTCCCAAAAGAGGGAAAAAAAATGTCAAAACATCTGCTTCTTGAATATTTTGCTTAATGAGATCTATATCAATTTCAACTATATTATCTAACACAAAGCCCCGCCAACTTTATATTTAACCTATATATATCTTATTGCTATTTTATTCGTATACGCAAAAATCTATGACGACCAACTCGTATTTCATCGTTGTCATTTACCCTAAACATAAAGTCATCAATAACATTTCCATTCACAGTAATTGCACCTTGAGAAGTTAACCGACGAACTTCGCCACCACTTTTTACAAGTGATGATTTCACTAAAATCTTACTTAATGTATCTGGTTCTGTGATAATCAATTCAAGAATATCTTTCGGGATTTCATTCCGCTGAATTGTAGCTTCAAAATATTCCTTCGCTTTATTAGCATCATTTTCGCCATGAAAAATTTTTACAATCTGTGATGCAAGGTCTTTTTTTGCATCCATTGGCAAAAGAGAGTTTTCTAACAAATCATCTTCTATCTTTGAAACATCTGCAGGGTTCAACGCAGTTAATAATGTAAAATATGGGATAATAGCTGAATCCGGTATCGACATAATCCTACCGAACATATCTTCGGGAGAGTCATTTATACCAATCGAATTTCCTGTAGATTTAGACATTCGCTCATGCCCATCAGTTCCAACTAAAATAGGCAAGGTAATGACAACTTGTGGAGTTAATCCAGCATCTCTTTGCAATGTACGACCTGCCAGAAGATTAAAAAGTTGATCAGAGCCACCAACTTGAATATCTGTTTCTAATGCAACTGCATCGTATGCTTGCATAATTGCGTACATAAACTCGCTCAAATAGACAGGATTATGAGCATCCCAACGTTTTGCAAAATTATCCCTTTCAAGAAATTGAGCGACGGTAAATTTAGAACATAAAGAAACAACATCCGCAAAATTAAGTTCAGACAACCAATCAGCATTATATTTTACAACTGTACTCTCACTATCAAGAATCTTAAATGCTTGATCAGTGTATGTTTTAGCATTTTCAGCAAGTTCTTCAGCCGAGAGCATTGGGCGTGTTTTGTCTTTATCGGAAGGATCACCAACTAGTCCAGTAAAATTTCCTATCAAAAATGTGACTATATGCCCGAAGTCTTGAAATTGTTTTAACTTTCTCATGGGTAAAGTATGCCCTAAGTGCAAGTCCACAGATGTGGGATCAAATCCTGCGTATACTTTAAGTGGACGATCTTGCGCTAACATAACTCGAAGTTCTTTTTCCATGTTTTTTTGAGTTTGATCGTCTCCGAAGTCAACACCATGGAATAGTACTTCTAGTTGTTCATCAATATCTGCCATTTTTCTATTTTTTTTTGTAGCACTCATGCAAACCAAGCCCTTGTTTTTGTAAGATCGATCTCAATCTGTTGGGTCAATTCTTCAACACCAGTAAATTTCATTTCTGGACGAAGGTACCTCAGCAATTCAATGGTCACAATTTCACCATAAAGATCGTCATCAAAATCTAGCAAATGTGTTTCAATAAGACGTGTCCCGTTAGATCCAAATGTAGGTCGTAACCCTATATTGGTACAACTCGGAATTTTTTTATCCCTGATTAATGCCTCTGTAATGTAAACACCATCTGGTGGCAACTGTCGATCAATACTTGTGTCAATATTGAGTGTCGGAAATCCAATTTCCCTTCCACGATGATCACCGTGCAGAACTGGACCACGTAATGCGTACGGGCGACCTAACAAATCATTCACCACTTCCATTTTCCCTGCATGTAAAGCTTCACGTATTCGCGTACTGGAAAAATAGCCTGAATTATCTTCAAAAAGCGGAACAGGAATAACTTCAAATCCCATACTATCACCCAGAGATGAAAGATAGGAGACATCACCTTCACCACCACGACCAACTCGAAAATTTTCGCCAACAACAAGAACTTCTAAACCAGCTTCACGAACTAACATTGCAGCAAAATCTTTTGCAGTAACTTGCTGTAATTCTGAAGTGAATTGTAAAACAGAAACAAAATCAACTCCAAATTCATTTAGCAATTCAAGGCGACGTTCTAGGGATTCTAAATATGAAATTTTTATCTCGGGATTAATGACAGCAATAGGATGAGGATAGAAAGTAATTACGCCACCAGTGATATTTCTTCGTGATGCTTCCGAAAGCATTTTTTGCAACAACATTTGATGACCTCTATGAACGCCATCAAAAACTCCGACAGCTATTACATGCTGACCTGGAGAAACAGTAGCTCTAAGTTCTTCTTGAACTAACGACACTTATATCACTCCCTATAATAAATTACGCACTATATAGTTATGAAATTATCTTCGATTTGTGCAAAATCTGGTGGGACTGCATTTAGAATTTTTATCAGATCAATATCACCAAAATCTTCTGATTGAATTGCTTCAAGATACTGTGCTTTTATCAATTCTAATACTGCCAAAAAGTCTACAACAACCGACATTTTTGAAGTTGCGTTCCCAATAATGCTCCGAAAGCTGGTACGACCATTCAATTCAAGCAAATCGACTAAATCACGTAATCTATCGCGTAAACGAATGCGCTCGATAACTTCATTATTCGCTGTTTCATTTTCTGGTAGACGATCCATTACCTCACGAAGCATTTCAACTAAAGAATTTGTTGTAACAGTATCTAGTCCAGTAGGCATTATAAATTCAGGAGCAGGCACCTCTCTCCTATAACTTTGAAATGTAGTATCCCTATCACGCAGAAATTCCACAGCATCCTTAAATCTTTTGTATTCCTGCAGTGCGGCCAACAAATCTTCAGAATCTTCATCTTCATTGTCTGTATCTTGATCTTCTTTAGGTATTAGAGCACGTGACTTCAGTAATAATAATCTAGCACCAATAGCAACAAAATCAGCAAGATCAGCAAGATGCATTTCTTCTGCAGATCTTAAATAAGTTAAGTATTGTTCAGTGACAAAAAGCAGTGAAATTTCTGTAATATCTAACTCATTATGTTCAATTAGCTGTAAAAGCAAATCCAGAGGGCCATTAAAACTACCTTCAGCAGTGGAAAGAACAAGTTGAAAAGGCTCATTACTTTCTTCAGAATCGATAGGCTTTTCTTGATTCATTTAATACCTTTGTAAGTATCTCTATTCATTAACCAAATCTGTCCTAAGACCCATAGCACCATGAAGGTAAATATGATTAAGTTGAACATTTGATTTTTCCGTATTGACATGCATAAGTATACGTATGCATGATTCTAGTCCATCTTCTACATACATCTCAGAAAAACATTCTAATGCAACTTCTGTCCAACCATCCGCCCTGGCGGCTTCAGCAGGGAAAACAGCATCTAAATCTCTAGTGCAACTAAAAATAATTGAAGCAACATCATCTTTATTTATTGCATTTGCATCAACAATCCTAGCAAGCAATTCACTAGTACGATCTAGTATATCTTCTCTAGAGTTTTCCGAAACAGTAGTAGCACCCCTTATACCGCGAAGCATCATAATACGATTATCCTTCCCTTGGATTTATGAAAAGTCGCTATCTTCACCTTTCATTTGGCGAATAAATTTAACTATTTCGATAGATCTCTCTTCCAAGGATGCCTCTGAAATAGTACGAACAAAAGCACTTCCTATTATCGCTGCATCTGCTAGTTTTCCAACCTCTTCAACATGCTTTCTTTCAGAAATTCCAAAACCAATCGCAAGTGGTAGATCAACATATTCACTGACTCGATGTATAAAATCAGGTAACTCAGATGATAACTCCGATCGTGCTCCCGTTGTCCCTGTGAGACTTACACAATATAAAAAACCGCTTGCATAATTCGCGACATGCCTCAATCTTTCAGGATTGGAGGTGGGAGCAACTAAATATATTAGATGCAATCCAGAATTTTTAGCTGCTGACTCCAATTCGTTTGATTCACCAGGAGGTAAATCAACTACGATCAAAGCATCAACACCTGCTTCTTTAGCATCTTTAACCCAACGAGCAGATCCATAAGTAAAAATAGGATTAAAATACCCCATCACTATTATAGGAAATTCAATACCTTCTTTACGCAGAAGACTTACTGTTTCTAACACAGTACTAGTATTCGTTCCTTGCTGAATAGCTTCATAATAAGCATTTTGGTTTGTTACACCATCAGCTAAAGGATCACTAAACGGTAAGCCCAATTCAATGGCGTCTGCTCCAGCTTTTTCGACTGTTTTCACAATGTCAATTGTTGCATCAAATTCTGGCCACCCGGCAGGCACAAATGGGATTAATGCAGGGCGAGATTCATTTTTTAGTTTGCGAAACATTTCTGATATTCGATCAGAAGTATTCAAATCTGATGAAAAATTCAAAAAATGCCTCCAACTACCGTTACAACAAAACTAATTGAATTGATAACAAAATGAACCATCATAGGGACAAATAAAGATCCACTTGATTGAAATCCCCAAGCTAACAAAATACCAATTAATGAAAAAGGAACCAAGACACCTAAATTAAAATGGAACAATCCAAATAAAAGACCACTTATGATCATTCCCCATAGTGGCGAATACATTCCACCGATAGCACGATATATTAACCCACGAAAAAACACTTCCTCAGCAATGGGGGCCACAATGACAACAGCTATTGCCAATACAGTAATGTATAGGAATGTCTGTAATAAAGAACCGGTCTCTGCAATAGCTATTTGATTAGTGCCTTTAAACAATCCAGGATCTATACCTACAGAAGAAATTAATTCAATCAATAAACCATATAAAATTAAGATCCCATAACAACCAAGAACTAAAGATATTACTATTTTCCAATCTTTTGGTTTACGAAAGCCAATATGGGAAAAATTTAAATTTCTTCTTCTTGCAAGAAAAATCACTAAAAATATAAAACTCAATTGCCAAAAAATAGTTAGAGTGAAAGTAACAATATCTAATGACCAATCCGCCATATCAACATTCATGCTTATTGGAACCAACAGAGAAAAAATTATGGCGAACCCAATAATCATTCCAAAAAGCCCAAAAAGTAGATCTTTCCTATACCACAATTGTTGCTTGCTAAGAGAAGAAGATTTTTCTGGGAAAAACCTATCTTCATATAGGTACTTCTTAGGAACCATCCGCCACTCCAAGAGTATTGGCGACTGTACTCATATCTTTATCACCACGACCACTAACGTTCAGAATCACAACATCATCAGAATTTAATTCAGAAGCAATTTTAGATAGAAATGCAACAGCATGCGAAGTTTCAAGGGCAGGAATAATGCCTTCAGTCTCAGAAAGTAACTTCAAACCCTCTAATGCTTCTAAATCGGTAATTGAATAATATTCAGCACGTTCATTGACTTTTAACCAGGAATGCTCAGGTCCAACACCAGGATAATCTAGACCTGCAGATATAGAATGCGCTTCAATTACTTGACCCCAATTGTCCTGAAGAAGAAAAGAGCGTGCGCCATGTAAAATTCCAGGGGAGCCTTTACTAATTGTTGCTGCGTGTTTAGCATTTAATCCCTGTCCAGCAGCCTCTATTCCAATCAAACGTACATCATCCTCCAGGAAAGGATAAAAGAGTCCTATCGCATTAGATCCTCCACCTACACATGCCAAACATATAGAGGGCAGTTGTCCTATTTCCGTTAAAATTTGTTCTCGAGCTTCTTTACCAATTATTGACTGAAAATCACGGACCATCATTGGATAAGGATGAGGACCTACTACACTACCAATTATGTAATAAGTATCTCTAACATTTGTTACCCAATCACGTATTGCTTCGTTAGTAGCATCCTTAAGAGTTCGAGATCCTGAATCTACAGCTCTCACTTCAGCACCAAGTAATTTCATACGGAAAACATTCAAACTTTGTCTTAGAATATCTTCTTCACCCATATAGATAACACAATCCAAGTCCAATAAAGCACATACAGTGGCAGTTGCAACACCATGTTGACCTGCACCGGTTTCTGCTATAACGCGTCGCTTTCCCATCCTCTTCGCTAGTAAACCTTGTGCTAAGGCTGCGTTAATTTTATGAGCACCCGTATGGGCTAAATCTTCACGCTTCAAATAAATTTTTATTCCAAGAAAATCTGAAAGCCGTGAAGCAAATGTTAATGGAGTTGGTCTACCCACATAGTTTTTTAGAAAATGCGCCAAAGTATTCATAAATTCAGGATCATTTTTTGCATCAAAATAACATTCTTCAAGTTCAGCGACAGCAGGCATCAGAGTTTCAGGAATATATTTACCCCCAAAATCTCCAAAATGTCCTCCAGCGTCTGGTTGAGATGTTTTCATTTTTCTTTCTTACTTACACAATTAATTTTCTTAATATATGATCAGCCAATTAAACTTCTAGATCAACAGCATGAACTGTATCGATAAATTTTTCGACTAGAGCATAATCTTTTTTTCCATTTACTTCAGTACCACTAGACACATCAACTACCCAAGGAGATATTTTATTAATAGCATCTCTAACATTCATTGGATTAAGTCCTCCGCTTAGCATAATTGGCCATTTGTGAGCAATTTGCTCAGCAATATCCCAGTTAAATGATTTACCACTTCCGCCACCATATTTACCAAAAGAGGAATCTAATCCAAGACCAATAGAGAATCCTAATTGAATCTTTTCTTCAATTTCTGAAGATGTAGAAGTTTCTGTAACATGAACAACTTTAATAACTTGTTTCGTTACTAATAAACAGTCTGACCAAGATTCAGAACCTGAGAATTGAACAAGATCAATTCCCAATTCTTCTACAATTTCATTTATTTGCTCAATTGGTTGATCGGCAAATACACCTACAGTTAGAGGTTTTTTAATTTTGAGATAATTTTCAATAACAGATGCACCTTGGTGAAACCAAGATGATTCATTCAGACTATTATCACTCTGTACTGATGGTGGTACTGAAAATTCATTTGATTCTAATGGTTCGCCCAAGGAACGGAGCATTGCATGAGCTTGTGGTATAGAAACTTGTCGGTTTGATTTTGCGAAAATCAAACCGACAAAATCTGCACCTGCTGAAGCCGCAAACATTATGTCCTCAGGGGTTTGATTTCCACAAATTTTAACTAGTGTCATAAACAATCCTATTAAACTTCTATTCCCATAAATGTTTGAATTATTCGATTAGATAATTTTTCCCTAACCAAGGCTTCACCTACTAATAATGCATCAGCACCTGCAATGATCATACGCTCAACATCAGCAAATTCTCTTATTGCGGACTCTGCAACAATAATATGATCATCAGGTATAAGAGGTATCAATCGTTCAGCAGTATTTAGATCTTCCTTAAAGCTTCTTAAGTCGCGATTATTGATCCCGATAATTCGTGCATCAGCATCTAATGCAATCTCCAATTCTTTTTCATCATGTATTTCTACTAAGGGCTCCATTCCCATCGATCGTGAAAATTGAATAAGTTCTTTAAGCAATACGGGTTCAAGTAACATGGCAATAAGTAATAAAGAGTCCGCACCAAATGCACGAGCTTCAATAATTTGATATGTGTCCCAAATGAATTCTTTACGTAGAAGGCCTGGTCGTCCAAGTTCGTCAGATATCATTACACGAATATTAGATAAATCTTCGATCGATCCTTTAAAAAAATCTGGCTCTGTAAGAACTGAAATACCAGCAACACCGGCACTTAAGTATTGAAATGCTTGTTTAGGAGCATCTAGTGACAAATTTAAATCACCTTTACTAGGAGATGCTCTCTTAATTTCTGCTATTAAACGAATTCGTGTTTTTTTGGGAGTTAAATGCGTGCCATTTAGTAATACTTTAGTAAAATCACATGGTTTTACAGTGCCCTTAATAAGATCATGAAGCTCACTTTCAGAACGCATTTTTTTGTCATAAACTAATTTCTGGGCTCGTACTTCAACTATGCGATCTAGTATTGTCTGAGTTTGACGTAAACCACCACTAAGATTCATTTATCCACTTTCAAGCTTCAAGCCTTCGTGTCATTTCAATAAAAGCAGCAACTTTTGCAGCCGCTTCACCTGATTCTATTACCTTTGCAGCCTTATTTATTCCATCTTTAATTGAAGCTGCTAAACCTATCACATAAAGACCAGCAGCAGCATTAAATAGAATTAAATCACGGATAGCATCAGATCCCTTGCCAGCTAGTATGTCACGAAAAATCTGAGCATTGTCTGATGGATCTCCACCAATTATATCTTCTATAGGATATCGAGAGAGACCCATTTCTTCAGGTGTTACAATTCTTTCAGTAACTTCGCCACTCTTAACTTCGTATATATTTGATGGACCAGTAATTGTTAAATCATCCAATCCATCTTCACCAGAAACAACTAACGCATGCCTGACACCCAAACGTGCCAAAGAGTTAGCTAATTTACTTGCAAGTTCTTTGCTTGGGGCACCCATCACATGACAATTTGCCCGAGCTGGATTAGCTAAAGGGCCAAGTATATTAAATATTGTCCTGACACCTATTTGAGGGCGAAGTGGACCAGCGAATTTCATAGACGGATGAAAAGCTTGAGCAAATAAAAAGCCAATACCAACTTGTTCAATGCATTGGCCAACAGAGTCAGGAGATAATGAAATAACTGCGCCCATTTCTTCCAGTAAATCAGCGGATCCCGATCGTGAACTCATTGCACGATTACCATGTTTTGCAACTTTTGCTCCTGCAGCAGAAGCAATAAACGCTGCTGCAGTTGATGCATTAAAAACTTTTTTTGAAGACCCTCCTGTGCCGCAAGTATCGAGTAAAGGTAGTGTATTAACATCTACATGTAGTGCATGCTCTCGCATAGACCTAGCCATACCGTCAATTTCATCTACTGTCTCACCTTTTAATCTTAAAGCTATTAGAAAGGCACCAAATTGAGCAGGAGTAACAATATTTTCCGTTTCCTCGTTCCCTGCACGCATTATAGAATCCATCACCGTGTAAGCTTCATCTTCAGTTAAATTTCTTTTTTCGTCGATTATTGAAAAAAGTGCTTCGCGAATCATGCAATCTCCTAAAAATCTAATCAACACCAAAATTAAGAAAATTTTTCAATAGTTGATGGCCATTCTCTGTCATGATTGATTCAGGATGGAATTGAACACCCTCAATAGGTAATTTTTTATGTCGTATTCCCATTATAAGTCCAGAAGAGGTAGTAGCGGTCACAGAAATATCATCAGGGATAGAAGTTTTTTCTAACACTAATGAATGGTATCGAATGGCATCAAAATCTTGAGATAAACCGGTAAATACTCCTTTATTATCATGATTGATTGGAGATGTCTTTCCGTGCATTATTTCACCAGCTTGAACGACTTCAGCACCAAATGCCGAGCCAATAGCTTGATGCCCCAAACAAACGCCTAACAATGGTATATTTCCTGCCGATCGCACAAGTGGAACAGAAATACCAGCTTCTTGAGGAGTACAGGGCCCTGGTGAAATGACGATTTGTTCTGGTTGCATAGCCAAACAGTCTTCAACAGAAATTTTATCATTACGAAAAACTTCAACTTCAACGCCAAGTTCTGAAAGATATTGATACAGGTTATAAGTAAAAGAATCGTAATTATCTATTAATAACAACATAGTATGCTCCAAAACCATCATATCAATCAAAGGCATTTGATGCGTTGCTTACTTCAGAGAATTGACTTTATTTCTAACTGATTAGCATGAAACAGATCATGTTGTGATATCTCAGCAATTTGCTCACCAACGACAACAATACCTCTTTCAGCATGATTCCCATATTGATCCAGTTGACTTTGAGATAAACTATCCAGCCATTCCATTGTTTTTTCACGTGCAAACCTCAATCGATTATGCGCCATCGTAGCGTCAGATGATGTTCCTATACGGTATATACTAAGCCATTGATCTGTATTGAAATGTTGCCAACTATGACCTGGGATAGTGATAATCCTATCAATTTCTGAAACATAGTAAGTTTCTAAATCAGCAACATGCATGACTATATCAATTGGACTTAATCCACTAGATAACTGCTCATATTTTGATTCATCCGAAAAGGATTGAAATCTCTTCAGAAGTTGGTTTCGAGAGTCAATTAACAATTTCTTTAATGATTCTTTCGTATAAGGATCAACTTTTGAATATTCTTCTGATAATAAAGAGGATGCCATCCATGTATTTATTTCCGAGACAACCTGGTAGCGATCGTCAAAATTACCTGGCGTATACCAAATTGCATCATCATAATTTTGAGGATCATATTGAGGCTCACCTTCCCAATTGTCACAGTAAAAGATGTTCATTACAAAATTTGCACCATCAGATCCTGTTACATATACAGTATCTACGAATGTAATACCTGAAGAGCGAATATGGACATGATCACGTAATACACGTTCAATTGCATCCTCAGCTGTTTCGGATTCAGACACAACAGTGACAGGGAAAGACCATTTCTTTGGGAAGGGAATAAGATTCTTATGTTGTAATAATAATACTTTTCCGTCTTGTCGGCGTAATGCAACAGCAGCTGCTAATAGAGGAGATCTTGAATCTATTGAGGTCATATCAACAACCTTATACGGTGTACTTACTAACTAGCACGTTCAGCATCTGCAATGGCAGCAAACAAAGCACGAGCTTTATGTTCACATTCTTCATGCTCTTTATCAGGATCTGAATCAAAGACTATGCCAGCACCGGCTTGTACATGGGCCCAACCATCTTTCATTACTAGTGTACGAATAGTGATACAAGTTTCGACATTCCCATACATATCAAAAAAACCAACTGAGCCAGAATATATACCACGCTGATCGGGCTCAAGTTCTGCAATTATTTCCATTGCACGAATCTTTGGTGCGCCTGAAACAGTGCCTGCAGGAAATGCTGAACGTAGTGCGTCATAAGGTGACATAGAAGAAGATAATGAACCTTGTACATGACTGACTAGATGCATTACATGTGAATAATATTCTAAATCTAGCTGTTGAGTAACCTTAACACTGCCAGGAACAGAAACTCTGCCTACATCATTTCGACCTAAATCAAGAAGCATCAGATGTTCTGCTATCTCTTTAGGATCATGGCGTAATTCCTCAGCAAATATGTCATCTTGTTCAGGCGTTGCCCCACGTGGCCTAGTTCCAGCAATAGGATGAACTTCTACTAAACCATCTTCAATATTAACAAGTAATTCTGGTGAGGCACCTACAATATATGCATCATCGAAATGCAAATAATACATATATGGAGAAGGATTAA
>JAKUNM010000049.1 GCA_022451865.1 Dehalococcoidia bacterium | reverse complement strand
AACCACTTACAGCTGCTGCCGTTGGCCCCCATGTTATATAGGACTTGTCGCGCCCTGTATGACCAAATCCTGATAATGATATATATATAGCACTAGGATTTAACTCTTGAATCCGATCCCAACTAAACCCCATACGAGCAAAAGCACCTGCGCTATAATTTTCTATCACTATGTCAGATTTTTTTATGAGTCGTTCAACGACTTCTCTGCCAAGGGGATGATGTAAATTCGCAGTGATACCTCTTTTATTTCGATTAAAGTTATTGTGGAAACCACTACCGTTGAATGAGGGGTTTTCGGGATCAACTTGTTGTCCCCAACGCATAGAATCTATATAAGATTCATTTTCAACCTTAATTACATCAGCACCTAAATCAGCCAATATCCGTGTGGCTTGAGGACCTGCCACTATCCAAGTAAAATCACATACTGTAATACCGGCGAGTGGCAATGGTTTATCAGTACTTGGTTCACTAGACATATAATTACTCGCTATATTTTGCTATTCCTTGCCTGTCCATTTAGGTACAGATTTGTTTCGAAAGGCTTCAGGTCCGATCTTTGCATCTTCAGTCTCGCGGCTCACCTTCCGCATGGTTTCACCAAAACGTATCGCATCAGAAAATGGCAATTGCTGCCCACGGCGTGCTACCTCTTTTGTCGCTCTTACTGCTAAAGGTGCAGAAAGTAATAATCTTTCAGCGAGACGATTGGCTTCGTCCATTAACTGCTCATGCGGAACAATTTCCCATACTAAACCCATCTGCTTTGCACGTTCAGCATCAACACGCTCACCAATTAACAATAATTCCATAGCATTTTGCCAACCAATACGATCAGGCATTCTTACAGCACCTTGAATGGTAGGAATACCCAGTCGCACTTCAGGAAATCCAAATTGAGCATGTTCACTAGCGATGACAAAATCACAGGCAGAAACAAGAGTTAATGCAAAACCAAGACAGTAACCATTGACAGCAGCTATAACTGGTTTCCAAATCTCCATCCCACTTTCTAACGATGTTAAGCTAGGAGTTTCCCAAAATGTTCCACTTTTTGACTGGCTTTCACCAAAACTCTTAACATCAGCACCTACACTGAAAGCTCGACCTGATCCTGTGACAATTGCAACCCAAGCTTCATCATCATTACGGAATGTCTCCCACGCTTGATTAAGATCTTCCCGAAGTTGCCCATTAATTGCATTGAGCGACTCTGGCCTATTGTAGGTAATTGTTGCAATTTTTCCCTGACGCTCATATAAAACTGTGTCGCCCATAATACTCCTAATGGTGTCATCCTATTTTAGATATTCTCAAGTAAAATCAATCTACGTTAAAAACGCACCAACTAACAAAGCAACCAATGCAAACATTGACGCAATAGATAAAATGTAGTTCGCCATTTGATTGAATTTATGTTGCTTAATGGCTTTCTTTTGGATTTCTTGATTTAGCTCAAGTTCAGCAAGTTGTAGTAATTCTTCATCATTAATGTCTTTTATTTCAGGTGCCAACCGATGCAAACCAGATCGTTCACCACCTGAAAAAGCAAAAGCAGCAAATTTAAATCCAACACCAAGAATTAGAATCCCAAAGAAAAATGCAATAATTTCAACCACAAATATCTCCCATCAGCTTTATTCTGTATTAAAAGATCTTTTCAAAATATTACACGCATTAATTATTACCTGCTCGGTAGCATCAAATATATGTGCATTGCTAAAAAAACCATGAAGATGACCATCTAATCTGTACATATCAACATTAACACCTGCAGACTTAAGTAAATTACCATATTCCTCTCCCTCATCACGTAATGGATCATATTCTGCAGTAATTACCTGTGCAGGTGGTAAGTCAGAAAAATTGGATGCATGTGCAGGTGAAACGCGAATATCAGTTCGAGAAAAAATACCATCATCAGGGACATAGCAATCCCAAAACCATTCCATAGATTGACGAGAAAGCCCATAACCTTCTGCGTTTTCGTCATAACTAGCTGTCTTCATGTCTGAATCAGTAACAGGATACACTAACAGTTGATGATCTATTTTAGGACCATTGTTATCACGAGCGTACATTGCAACACATGCAGCAAGATTGCCTCCTGCGCTATCTCCGCCAACTGCAAGCTTGTTGAGATTGATCCCTAATTCCGAAGAATTTGATTCAATCCATTCTGTCACGAAATAGCAATCATTAAATGCTGCAGGTGCTAAATATTCAGGAGCTAGTCGATAATCAACAGAAATAACTACTACGCCTGAATGGAGAGCTAAGCGTCGACAAGTGGGATCAGATTGTTTAACTGAACCCAACACCCAACCCCCGCCGTGAAACCACACCAAAACTGATGATCTATTATCAGTATGTGGATAAAAAACACGTACAGGGATATCACCATTAGGTCCTGAAATAACATGATCTCTTACTTCAGATATCTCAGGGCCTTTTGGCACAGTTTTAGCTAAATCAATACCTCTTTGCCTAGCTTCGACAGGTCCAATTTCCCAATAGGGAGACAGGTTAGCTGCTGCCATTTGTTCTAAATAAGCCTTAGTTTGTGAATGTAGCATAGTAGCCTCTGTTCCAAATTTTTAAAAATCATATTGCTCACTGCGTATTATGCCAATTATGCTAAGTCACTACAATGCTCATCTCTAAGGATAGATATGTTTCCAAAAAATGATCGACAGGCACAACTTCTTAATACAGCTAATAATCTAGCAAAAGAATTTGAAAAAACTGCTGCTGAACATGATCGTAATGGGACATTTCCATTCGATAATTATGTAATGCTCGAAAATACAGGGTATACATCCGCAGCAATCCCCACCGAAGAAGGGGGAGGTGGCCACACATTGACAGACATTGTATTAGCACAATTGGCACTAGCAAAAGGAGATGGTTCTACTGCATTAGGTATTGGTATGCATTTAGTTACCACAGGAACTGAAACATACAATAAAAGCTGGCCAAAGGAATTAAGAAAAAAGGTTTTTTCTGATGTTGTACAGCACGGAACCCTCATCAATAGTTTAGCCGCTGAACCAATGATGGGTTCACCACGAACCGGTGGACAACCAGAAACGTCGCTCGTACCAAAAGGAGATGGTGTATGGGAATTAAATGGTAGAAAAATTTTTTCCACACTTGCGCCAGTATTAACTTATTTCATCATTTATTGCACTGTAGATGATGGTTCAGGCGATGTTGCACGTGTAATCATTGATAAAGATAGATCTGGTGTAAAGATCGACCCTACTTGGGACAGTATTGGCATGCGGTCCACAGGATCACATGACATAGTCTTTGAAAACGTAATAGTTAAAAAAGAGGATTTTATTTCACAAAGATCATTAGCAGAAAATACGACAGCCATGTCATCAGGTGGTGCCTGGCTACCTTTATTGATTGGTGCTGCTAATCTTGGGATCGCGGAATCGAGTAGGGACTATATCGTTGAGTATGTACGAAATAGAAATCCGGGTGGTAAATCTTTCTTAAAAGATATCCCTTATATTCGTGAACAGATTGGACGTGTCGATACAAAACTTATTGTTGCTCGCAATACTCTACTAAATTCTGCACAAGACTGGGATGACTATCCTGATGAACGAGAAAACCTGCAATCACATATCTATGCTGCAAAACTACAAGCAACTAATACAGCAATCGAAATTGTTGATATTTGTATGCGAGTAGCAGGAGGAGAGGCTCTATACAAATCTTTGCCTTTAGAGCGACATTTTAGAGATGTACGTGGAGGCATAGTAAACCCACCCATTGAAGCACGTGCTCTTGAATTCATTGCTAAATTAGCTCTTGAATAATGCAATTTGGATCATAATCGTATAGTTTGAGGTGAAAACCTAGTGATAAGAATTAATGAGGAAACCCATGGATGGTAATGAACTTATAGCAAAAATCCTTAAACGTGAAGGTGTAGAGTGGATCTCTTGTTTTCCTTCAAACCCTCTTATTGAAGCGGTAGCAAAAGAAGGTATACGACCAATAGCTTTCAGACATGAACGTGGTGCAGTTATGGCAGCAGATGGTTTTAGCCGGACTAGCGATCGAGAGCGTTTTGGCGTTGCAGCAGTTCAATCACAAGCAGGAGCTGAAAATGCACTTGCTGGAATAGCACAAGCAAATGCCGATAATATTCCAATCCTTGTTCTACCTGGAGGTAACAGTCTCTCACAGCTTGCAGTGACGCCTAATTATAATGTTACGAAAAGCTATGTTGGGATAGCGAAAAGTGTTGAGGCGATTTACAAACCAGACCAAATTAATAACGTTATGCGAAGGGCATTCAGTGCCCTTCGCAACGGAAGGCCCGCCCCTGTTGTTGTTGAATTAACGAGTGATGTTGTTGCGGCAGAAACCACAAATGAAATCAGCGAATACGACGCACCTTCAGAGATGCTTCAATTACCCGAATCAGCAGCCATTCAAAATGCAGCTCAAGCACTACTTGAATCGAAAAAACCTCTTATTTGGGCAGGTGCAGGTGTACTTTTTTCAAAAGCGACAGAAGAACTTAAAGAATTAGCTGAACTCACTGGCATACCTGTATTCTGTACTATGCCAGGAAAATCTGCTTTTGATGAAAGACATCCTTTATCTTTGGGAGCTGGTGGCGGTACCACGACAGGAGCGGCGAACCTTTGGCTAGAGCACTGTGACTTAATTCTTGCATTAGGATCAAGCTTAACGCGAACACCTTATGGGCAAAAAATCAAACCTGACGTTCTTCTAATACAGAATACAAATAGTGTAGGTGATATTAACAAGGATGAATCTGTTGATATCGGATTATTAGGTGATACTAAGCTAACTATTTCCGCATTAATTAAAGAACTGAAAATTATCATAGGGAAAGAAAAAAAAGATTATAGTGACACAATTGAACAGATTAAGCATATCCAAAATGCATGGCGAAAAGAATGGACTCCTCTACTTCAATCTGATGTAGAACCTATAAATACATACCGAGTAATACACGAAATTAATGAGTGCATTGACAAGGAAAAAAGCATCATAACACATGATGCAGGAGCACCCAGAGACTCTATCGTTCCGTTTTTTACAGCAACAACCCCTCATAGTTATATAGGCTGGGGGAAAACAACTCATTTGGGATTTGGTATTCCCTTGATGATTGGTGCAAAATTGGCAAATCCAGATAAGTTTTGCCTAAATTTAATGGGTGATGGGGCTTTTGGAATGTCTGGCACCGATATAGAAACATCTGCAAGATCAAAAATTGCAATCACAACCGTATTATTAAACAACGGAGGAATGTCGACATATCCTGGAGGTTTCCCAACTGCACGTCTGAAATATGGCGTCTCACATATGTACGGAGACTATGCAAAGATTGCTGAAGGTATGGGAGCTGTTGGGATTAAAGTAGAATCGATTCAAGAACTTAGAGATGCTTTGGAAAAAGCACAAGAATTAAATAATCAAGATAAAACAGTACTTATCGATGTCCATTCTGATATGGAAGGACGTCGATCACGATGGGATCGATAAAATGAACCTTATACATACTGTTTGGAGTCCTCCAAAAAATATACAACATGAGAAAGGTCTTCTTCCCACCGTATTTGCCTTACATGGTCATGGAGCAAACGCACAAGATTTACTTGGACTTGCACCCTATCTAGATTCAGGGAAAATCCTCTTAATTTGCCCCGAGGCAGAATTTCAGATCCAACAAGGACTACCAAGTTATACTTGGTTTAATACTGAAAATGGGAATCGAAGGACCTCTGAAGAATTTAAACGTGTGACAAAACTTCTCTCAGAGTTCATCACTGATGCGACAAACCAGTACAATGTCGACCCAGAACGAACAATAGTTTTGGGGTTTAGTCAAGGTGGTGGATTGGCATATGAGCTAGGATTAAGTATGCCAGAAAGGTTTCAAGGCATAGCTGCTTTAAGTACTTCGCTACCTGAAGAAACAGCTACCAGTACGAGTACCATAAACGAATACCACGAAAGACTTTCTATCTTTATCCAACATGGAGTTTTAGATGAAATTGTCACAATAGATCGTGGAAGAGATGCTCGCGATCAATTAGAAAAAGTAGGATTAAAATTAAAATATTATGAATATCAAATGCAACATCAAATCAGTGCAGAAAGCCTGACTGAACTAAGCACATGGATAAATGAAGTTATTAATTTAAAATCTTCAATCAGACAGTAGTCACAATGCCTTTCTCACTCAATTGTTCAATCACTTCAGTATCATAATTAAGTTCTGACAAAATACTGAAAGTATGTTCTCCCATTACAGGTGCTGGCCCTAAACTAAGTTCTGAACGACTCATTTCCCAGAGAGTCCCATGTCGTAAGAGAGGCCCCCAAGTTTGATGATCAATTCTCGTAACCATATTGTTTTCCAACACATGATCATCAGATTGCCAAAATTCACCTGGCACCTTTTCATCTGCACGAACACATCCTATCCCTAATGATGACATTTCGTTTTCCCAATAGTCAGCTGTTTCAGTAATGAACAAATCCGTAAGTAGAGTAGACAATTCTTCTGCATTTTCATCTCTACCAACACGAGAAGAAAAACGACCATCTTCTGCTAATTCAGGACTTTGAATTTTATTACAGAACTGATGCCATTCTTTTTCCAGATGTATACCAAGATAAACCCAAGTATCTGCGGCACATTTATAGAGTCTATTTATCGGACCAGTTCCAAGAAGTTGATTATCAGGTATTTTTCGGTCTGGTTTACCTCTATACC
>JAKUNM010000048.1 GCA_022451865.1 Dehalococcoidia bacterium | reverse complement strand
TGACGGTTCTCCTGCCGGGCTTAGCGGAGGGTATGCCTTACCATCACAGCCAGGTGATGCTTTCCGAGTCTGAATATTAAAAAATAATTAGATGACGTATTTATGCTAATCACTCGAATGAGAAAGTAACCATTGCATGTGTTCCAGTGTGTTGTATATTTCCTTCCAACCACCATGTCTTCCACCTTGAATGCTCGTAAAACGTATCTTTGAATTGTGTTTTTCTAAGACAGATACCATTTCAACAGCCATGGCATAAGATGAGACCATGTCAGCATCACCATGAAATATCCACATTGGAATGTCGTTGAGTTTTGGTGCCAAATCCACATAGGAATACGGTGTATCATGGCTTGATAAAGGCATGATAGCTGCGAAAGTGTCTTGTAAATCAGCGGCTACTATATACGTACCTCTACCTCCCATGCTCAAACCAGTTAAGTAGATGCGGCTTTGATCTATACGAAGACTGCCTTGTGCCATTGTGAGGACATCTTTTATTTTTTTAGGATTCCAATCGATTTCATTTTTTACAGGTGCAATCACAATGTAAGGTTCTTCTTGCTGCTGGAAATAATTTTTTATCCTTCCTTGAACGTTACTGATGGAACCATCAATTCCTCCATGAAGGAAAAGTACAAGAGGATAATCCATTGATTCTTCAGAATATGAAGGAGGAACTTTTACTACGAAATCATAACCTTGCCTCAATCCTATTTCGACCTTTTGTGCGTATTCTTGAATGAGTTGATCTGAAATGGATGAATTATTTAATTTTTCTGAAAGTTCTTTTTCGATCATCAATTGAATTAGAAATTCCCAGATCGGATCTGCTTTATATTCAACCTGAGATAATTCTGTTATAACCAACCAACCATTATCAAAATCTTGCCAAGTAGAACTTATTGTATTTTCAGAATTTTCGGTAACTATATTAGTAGATATTTCTGTGGCTGTGACAGGAGTGATGGAAGCCGTTGTTACAGGTGTGGAAGTTGCCTTTTCAGGAGCTAATATAGTTGGTGTAACAGTTGGAGTGAGCTCTGGTTTAGTAACAGTAGAATTTTCAATTGATGTTTGAGAATTACATGCAATTAGCATAGATAAAAATAATGCGATAAATAGTGTCATATATCTCATCTGATAATTGTATCTAATATTATTATTTGTAACTTCTAAAAATGGTGTTGAGATAATTTTGTGGTTAATGCTAGTGATACACTAATTTTTTGGATTATATTACCGAAGCGAGCGGGAGTAGCTCAGGGGCAGAGCATTTGCTTCCCAAGCAAAGGGTCGAGGGTTCGAATCCCTTCTCCCGCTCCACAAATAAGCCTATAAACACTGGCTTTTAGCAGAACGTGGCTTCTAGCTAATTGTGAACTTTAGCTAAAAAGATCCACTTAAGTTCCACTGTTGCCCAAAAACACTAATAAATAGGCACATATAACACTTGAATACTTGCGCAACTGTTGCTTCACATGTCCTTTATTCAACCGTATTTATACGGAGTTAACGGGGGTGGGGGTTGAGAGGTGAGGTGCTGTCGTATATTTTGGGAGGGCTAGTCGGCGACGGAGACTCGTCCGAGGGAAATTATTATGAAAGTATTAGCGTTTTTAATTACTCTTCCAATTTTGCTTATTGTGTGCGTACTTGTTTTCCTAAAAAATAAAACAAAAAGAAATAATGATACTGACACTAGCGACTTTACTTTCTGAATTAGTCCATAAATATTCTTGTTAAAATATGCCACACACGCACACGCAATCTTCTTAAGCACTTTAAAAAACTAAAAATACTACGGTATGAGTAGTAATTTCCCTGTTGTTGATCGATTTTCAAGTTGACGATGAGCCTCAGGAGCATCTTCTAATGAAAATTCTGCACCAATGCGTAAATTCAACTCTCCCGTACTAACCCAATTTAATACATCTCCTGCTCTCTTTTCGAGTTCAGTTCTATTGACTGTATAATCACCTAATCCCGGTCGTGTCATAGATAGAGATCCGTTACTGAGGATGGTAGGACTAACAGGTTCGGGCGCCCCACTCGCTGCACCATAAAGGACCATATGGCCACGACGCCCTAAACTATTGATACTTTGATTAAAGGTGCTTTTCCCAACTCCATCATATACAACTTGAACTCCTTCATTATCAGTTGCTCGTTTAACTTCTTCGGCAAAATCTTGCTGAGTGTATATGATTACATGATCAGCTCCTGCATTTCTGGAGAGTTCGGCTTTTTCTTCTGTGGAGACTGTCGAGAACACATAAGCTCCTAAATGTTTTGCCATTTGTGTTAATAAAAGACCCATTCCACCTGCTCCAGCATGAACGATCACTCGATCTCCTTTTTGTATTGGATAAGTGGAATGACATAGATAATGGGCGGTCATTCCCTGTAAAATTGCTGCAGCACCTGACTTTACATCTACGCCCTTAGGAAGTCGTATCAAACGCCATGAAGGGACAATGGCTAACTCAGCGTAGCTACCTGGTACCGTACAATAGGTGACTGCATCACCTACATTTACTTCAGTTACTTCTGGTCCGATGGCTTCTACGATACCTGCACCTTCAACACCAATGGTTCGTGGTAAAGGTGGACCTGGATTGATACCTTCACGACCATAGACGTCAGTGTAATTAATCCCTGCCGCTTGAATTTTTACTAATGCCTCACCATTACCAGGAATGGGATCTGCTACTTCAACATATTTCATAACTTCAGGACCACCAAATTCATTAATTTGTATTGCTTTCATAGAGTTCTCCTAATAGTTCTCAACAGATTAACTGTCAGCAGTATATCTGAGGGCATGTTGTGAATAAGGATTAGTATACACTTGCAAAAAATCTTGTAGCAGCCTTGAAATGACTATAAGTAACACTATTATGGATTGAATATGATAAATGTTCTATTCTGAATCTATGTCTGCTTTACCTTTATCAGTACTTGACCTCGCAATGGCAACTACAGCTGATTCAACTTCAAGTGCTTTGAATAATGCCTTAAAATTGGCTATACATGCTGATGAACTTGGATTTGAACGTTTCTGGGTCGCTGAGCACCATAATATGAATACAGTAGCTAGTACAAATCCAGCTGTTCTTATTGCTCATTTAGCTGCAAAAACTAACCGGATTCGACTCGGTTCGGGAGGTGTCATGTTACCAAACCATGCACCACTAGTGATTGCTGAGCAATTTGCGCTGCTAGAAGCATTACACCCCGATAGAATTGATCTTGGCATTGGTAGAGCTCCTGGGACAGATCAATATACTGCTGCGGCACTGAGAAGAACTCCTGGTAATCGTGATGTTCAAGATTTTCCAAATAATCTGATTGATTTGATGGGTTTTCTCGGAGATATTCGTACTGAAAAAGGAACTTGGGATTACCTTTCTGCAACTCCTATGGCTACTTCTTATCCAGATATTTATCTACTCGGTTCATCAAATTTTAGTGCGGAACTTGCTGGAATGCTGGGACTACCGTTCGTATTTGCTAATCATTTTGATACTGGCGGTACACTTCAAGCTGTTGAAATTTATAGAAGCCATTTTAAACCATCTATAATACTCGAAGAACCATTTACTATAGTTACTGCATCTGTGATTATTTCTGAAACACGAGATCAAGCGGAATGGGAATCGGGACCAGGGCGAATTAGAAAATATGGCATGCGTACTGGGAAAAGAGCGCCTTTGATTTCTCCTGCTGAAGCGGCCGATCACCCTGATCTGATAGCAGCCAAGGCGATGCCAACTAATTCTATTATTGGCACGCCTACAGAAGTTAAATCTGATCTTGAAGAACTCGCTAAAGCTACTCAGGCATCAGAGATTATGATATCGACATCGACATTTAATGTTGAAACTCGTTTAAAAACCTTAGACTTGCTTAATGAAGTCTGGGAAAATAACCCAATTAATACTAACGATCTAAATAAACGTTCTACGCAAGGAACCTTGGCTTGATTAATTTTCTGTGTAATGCTGATTGCGATTTTGTTTAAACGCTTTCCAATCTAGTGTAGTGCGAATCTCATCAGGAGTTTTTTTCAAATACATTTTTGTAATTTGAAGGCATAATTTTTCCTTAAAGTATTAATCATAAAAATGCAACTACAAGCTTATAATAAATGACATTATTGATGCAGGAAGAAGATTTGCTATGAATGTAGAGATACAAAAAAATAATTCTGAGTTTGGCGAAATCGTTACTATTACGTACGATCGCCAAGAGAAATTAAATGCATTAAATTCTGCAGGCATACAAGAACTTACTAATGCTTTTGTTTCAATTGCTGATAACTCTAATGTACGTGTTGTTATATTCACAGGTTCCGGCTCAAAATCCTTCATAGGTGGAGCAGATATAAATGAACTTAGTAATTTGAATGAAAATACAGCACGTAACTTTATTACGTCTTTACATGAACTGTTTGTATTGATTCGCCATTGTCCCGTGCCAGTAGTTGCACGTATAAACGGATATTGCTTAGGGGCAGGTATGGAATTAGCTGCGGCATGTGATCTCCGTATTGCATCGAATCATGTAATTTTTGGTATGCCAGAAGTAAAAGTCGGGATCCCTTCAGTTATTGAAGCTGCACTTTTGCCTCGTTTAATAGGTTGGGGGAGATCAAATTATCTTGTTCTCACTGGGGAGAATATTGATGCGAAAACTGCGTATGAATGGGGTTTTGTTGAAAGTTTGACAGAACGTGATCAATTGAATGTAGAAACTGATCGTTTTGTGAATGCTATTTTAAAATCGGGTCCATTAGCTGTTCGCGAACAAAAAAGATTAGTACGTCAATGGGAAATACTGCCGCTAGATGATGCAATTGAAGCAGGCATTGACTCGTTGGCAAGTGCTTACAGAACTGATGAACCTCGTTCTAGGATGCAACCTTTTTTTGATCGCAAAAATTTGAGTACGACACCTTGAAGAATTAGTTATATGCTGAATTTATTGCCATGAGAACATACGCTTCGGCAATTATATTGCGTTTTAATTCTGTGAGATCTTGACTTTCATCAGGCCCATGGATACGGCTTATAGGGTCACCGACTCCAGTAATGAGTATTTCGCAATCAGGATAATTGTTCTTTAGTTCTGCAACTAATGGAATTGTCCCCCCTAAACCAATTTTGCGAGGTATTTTTCCCCATGCGTATTGAACGCCTTTTTCATACGCTTGCATTAATTTTCCTGCCTCTTGAGATTCGAACGGGCTAGCGGCCGCACCCCTAATCACCTTAATAGATGCTCCCCAAGGAGTAGATGTAGTTAGATGTGCCTCTAAAGCGTCTAACGCTGCAACTGGATCTTGTCCTGGTGCAATACGCATGCTAATTTTTGCACTTGCTTCAGGAACTATGAGATTGATCGCTTCATCAATCGGAGGTGCATTAATTGCTAATACTGAGATTGCAGGTTGTGTCCATAAGCGAGAAATAACATCCCCTGTTCCGATTGTTTCTAATGAAAGGAAAGCACCGGCTTTTTCTAATATTTCACTACTCTTGATTTCAATTTCGTTCGTTTGATTTCTGACTAATCCTTCTACTGCAACAGTACCGTCTTCATTGTGCAATGACGTAATTATTCTTGATAAAGTCATCAGTGCATCAGGGACTACTCCACCATATTCACCAGAATGAACTCCAAGTTCTAAGGTTTTTACTACAATTTCACAATCCACTAAGCCACGAAGTGAGGTTGTAATTGCTGGTTCGTTAACTCCCCAATGAACTGAATCTGCAATTATCACAGCGTCGGCTTTAAGTAAATCGTTGTATTTTTCGAGAAATTCAGAGGCATGAGGTGAACCTAATTCCTCTTCTCCTTCAATGATAATTTTAACATGACACGGTAGAGTTAAATTACTTGAGAATATTGCTTGAAGAGCACCGATATGTGTAATAATGCCTGATTTATCATCACTTGCACCACGACCAAAAATCCGATTATCTCTCACAATTGTTTTAAATGGTTCAGATGTCCAATTTGATAAATCTCCAACCGGTTGTACATCGTAATGTGAATATAAAAGTATTGTAGGAGCATTAGGGTTATTGTGGGGGAATTCAGCATAGACTGCATCGGGAGCGTCATCTATCTCTAACAATTGAACACTTGCACCTATTTTTTTAAATTCATCAGCTACTAAATCTCGGCAACTTTTCATTTCTGGAGTATGTGATCCTTCAAGACTTATCGATCTTGCTTCGACAAACTTTGTTAAAACACTAATTAATTGTTCAAAAGCAGAATCATTAATTTCAATAAGGGGACTATCTATCATGATTACCTCTAAATATATTTTATTATGTATTCAATCGGATCAATTTCGTGAATGATTTTACTTCCTGTGGTGGATTAAGATGACGACCATATATTGTGTAAGATACCTCGCCTACATAAATAGATAAATTAGAATCTACGGCAATTCCATGTGGTGCAATGAAATAGCCCGCAGAAGTGCCTTCATTAGATTCTCCAACAATCGCCAATCTTTCTCCTTCTTGATTATAAATACTTACTCGGTGACCGAGATCTGGTGCACCTTCCATACCGTTAATTGCTTTAAGCTCACCTATATAGATATTCCCGTCTGGTCCAAAAGTTAGACCGTCTGGTCGATGTATATTGTTCCACATAGTTATAAAATTACCGTTTTCGTCAAAAATTTGTACACGATGTGACTCTCGATCAGCTATATAAATACGATTTTCCTCATCAATTGCAAGATTATGCGGGCGTATAAACTGTCCTGCGTCAATACCTGATGTCCCCCATGACAGCACATGTTTCCCAGATGCGGTAAAACGATGTACTTGCGAGTTGCCATAGCCGTCAGTGATATAGATATCCCCGTTGACAGGAGATAA
>JAKUNM010000047.1 GCA_022451865.1 Dehalococcoidia bacterium | reverse complement strand
ATGCCTTCGACATTTTCGCGGTGGATTTCTGAGAACCATAACGTCATCATTTGGTCATCAGTAGACTTCCCACCGCCGACGTAATCAAAAGCGGAATAGATTCTTTCGCGAAAACGTTCCCAATACACTTCCATATCATCTTCACAATGCCTAAAGGTATGGTAATCATCAAGACGAAAATCTATCCTCTTTAGCATGTTGAATAAATCCACTTGCAATTCGTCCATAGTCGCTTTCTCTGCGTCTAAAAATTCTTGTGCTGTTCTTTTCATTGTCTTTCCTTTCAATTATGTAGGCGGTTAACTTCCCTCTATTGTGCTAACTCTTACATTGTCATAGGTATTACTATGTCTCTCTACACATAACCCTATTGGAATATTACCTACCAGATAGCTTTTGCTACCTCTCTACTGACTAGTATACATGATACCATATAGCATGTCAAGTAATTATTTTATTAAATTTTCCTTGCATGAATCGTGTATCGAAAAAATCAATGTCGTATCTGTTGATTTTATTTGTCTCCTCTCTCCAGGATTAACACCTTTACATACTATGCAAATATCTTCAGGCGTTTCTATTACAATCTTCCTTCTCGAACTGACATAGATGCTATCTGTTTTATTAATTGCAATCTCTAGTGTTCTCATCTTAATTTAAGAAACTTTTTTCTCTTTTCTCTGGTGCTGTTCTCTTTTTTCTAGGTAGCCAGTGCAATATAAATACTGTTGATATATCAAATATGTTATTGCTGCTCCTATTATCAATGCTCCTAATAAATCCATATGTCTTTTCTCTTTCCTGGCCAGGTGATTTTTCTGGCCGTGTTGTCCTTTTCTTATACTATTTATCCCACTCAATACTAGGCACTGTCACAGTTTTGAGATTGTCGTAATCTTCAGATTCAATGCTTTTATGTATAGCTATAAAAAGATTAGATAAATTTATAAAATAATCCCTCTCTCTGTCCTCTATAAAAAGAACAGTTTCAGCAGATGAGCTTAAAGCCATTGCTATGTGGTATATCGCGTCTGTTGATAAATCAAACTTCATTTTCTATCCTCCTTTTAATAATTCAGCTGTTCCTACTTTACTTTCCATCATCAGTCGTACATTTTCCCGATGGGTTTCGTCCCAAGCATCGACCCATTGAATGCCACTCGCTTCATACATTTCCAACAAGTAAATATCAATGTATTTTTTTATCTCTTTTTCTGTTGGTTCAATCTCAAAGTTACCTCTGCCTACGCCATCAATTATTATTTTTTCAAACATGTAATAATCTTGTGTGTTGGCTTTTATCCGTTCGAGTGTGGGAATCTTAGATGGATCTGCAATAGCTTTTTCAAAGTATTGTATCCGTTCTTTTGCTCGTTCTCTCATTGACTTTATTACGTGATTTTCCGTCATATTTTCTGACATTTTGTTGTCTCCTTACTTTCTTGGCCAGGTAATTAAATTGCCATTATCAATGCGTGTATGTGCTACTTCTCCAATAATTATTGGCGTAACTGGTTGATCTTCATCTAATAAAACTTTTGCTACCGTATCCATATTTGTTTCTTTCCAATGGCTAACCTCCATATCTAAGGCATAGGAACAATCGCACTCATCTGAATCGCCACTGCGAAATAATTGATCGTGATCTTTATCTTCGCAAGTACTAAAATGTTCTTGTTGCTCTACTTGTAAAGCTCCTTCTAAAAATTGCACTAATTTTTCACGACTTGCTGATATTCCAATATTGCTAGTCTCAAACATTAGGTATACTTGTCCTATATAGAAGTCGGTATCTAGTTTTGCCAACCAATTTGCAGCTTGCTTTATCTCTGTTTCTGTATATGTCATTGTCTTCTCTTTCCCTTCAGATTGACCAATTATCAATCTATCAATCCATCGATATGCTCGATGAATCGATAGAGTAACATTAGCTCTCTTGCATATACTGGTTACAAGCTAGTACAACACTTCCCAGGACTTGCTTTTTTCCTTGCTTACTCCACTTGTTAGGGGCCTGACCGTCTAATAGTAATAGTGCTGTTTTTAGTTCGTTGATTAGGTTGATATGTTCTTTACTACGTTTAAAGTGCTTGTCATTTTCCTTCCTCGCCCATTCGTAGATCTCCTTGAATGGATATACTTGTTGTTCTTTTTTATTTTCAAAGTCTAGTCGATCAATGATGTTAAAAGATTTATCAATTATATAAACTCCATTATCTCCTTTGGCAGATCCGTTATATTCTGGTATTGTTCCGACATATGCAGTTTCTGCCATATCATCTGCTAGCATGTTATGGAACATCTTATACAGATCATTCATACCAGCATTGTCACCAGCTAAACCGTATTCTTTCGCTACTTCTAGGACTGGCTCGACTGTATCTCGTCCACCATTCCAATGCAGATAGATCGCAACGTCACTATCTACCATGTTAATTACTGCTCGATTACCCATCATTTTTCTCCTTTACTTTTTATTACTTGCCTAGTGTACATTATAAGTGTCACTAGTGCAAGCAATATTTTTAGTTCCTGGCCAGGTTATTTCTCTGGTCGTGTTGGCTTTTAGTTTGTTTTCTTTGCATTTTCTAAAGCTAAGTTAGCTTTTTTTACTTGTTGGCTATGCGTAGCAAATGCGATTGTTCCTGTAAAATCTTTATTGAAACACAATCCACAATCTTCGCAAGATATATCTTTTGTTTGTTCTACACATGGGATCACTGTTTCGTCTTCGATTTTGTAGGCTTTGTCGCTTTCAAATTCCATAACTACAATGGCAGCTCGATATCCTTGTTTCTTTGCTTGCTTAATGTCGCCAACAGTCTCACAAGATGCACGGACAATAACATCTGACCAAGACTTAACATTTACATCACGCCATGAATGTGTATATGTCCAAACTGGTTGATTGCGTCTTTTCGTGTATCGTTTCGCTGCTTGACTAACGATTGAAGCAGAGAGATCATCTTTACAATCTCCTACTGCATGCAATCGCAACGGTGCCCAAGATTTTAGGTTGTCTATTTCTTCAGCTTCTGCATTAGCTACCATGATGTGATCGCCTACTGCATTGTTAAGCTTGCGTGTGTGCAGTGCCATTCTTCCATTTTCTGCATAACAACCGTTTCCCATAAAGGCACAATCTGACGGACAAGACTCTTGGCTTGCGTATGTTATCGCTATTGCACCAGTCTTCTTATTTTTGCTTGATGCCACTGCACTGGCTAGATGTGATTTATGCATTGTCTTTTCTCTTTCCTGGCCAGGTTTTTTTCTGGCCACTATTGATCCATCAAAAATAATGAATCAATCAAGCTGACAAACGGATCGCTTATCGGCTCGACTGATAGATCATTTATTTCTGGCAAGTAATCTGTATTCTTCCTTGCGTCACTGTTGCTATCAAGAACGCGTTATTCCCTGGGTGAAAACATTCATGTAGCGATCCACGATTGCGAACAATATCAAACAATGATCGATCCGCTTTACCAGCTACGATCTTGTTTCCTTGCTCGTCAAGCGTGATAATTATCTGATCATTGTTGTATTCAATTTTTACCGATTCACCACGCTTAAATCCGTGATCTGTTAAGAATCTGTTAGTCTTTGATTCCTCTAACCACACGCGGACTTTTTCGACTGTTTCACCTCTTGAATTTTTGCGATCATTTTTCTTTGTTGCGAATTGATATTCCATTTTTAGAATCTCCATATCTTAGGTGCTTGTGAATCATTTACAAAGTCGTAAACAGTTTCAAATTGATCGACTAACTGAACATCGAAACGCTCGTTAGCCGTGTCTTGATTGTCATGATCGTGTATTGCGTGATCGTAACTTTCCTCAATTGCGTATTCCATTGCTTGTTTTTTGTTTTCAGCAGCGAACGTCATTACATACGTATCACGGTATATAGTGCATTCATTCTCTCTGCAAAACTCATGAGGAGTTATTGCAATCTTATATTTTTTCATTGTCTTTCTCTTTTCTTGACTATAATTTATTAGTCATCAATGCGATCGATCGGAATCGATCACACTGCCGATCAATAAATTACTGTAAAGGGAATCTAAACTCTTTGATATTTGGCCATCTTGTACCTTTACCAAGATTAGACGTTACGACTAACTCAAAAATAAAACCTAAATCTTGAGCTTGTGACACTGTTCTATCTGTGAAGGTTTTTTGATTAAGTAATTTTGCTAATCTCTTACCTTGTGCGTTAATCGGATATAGGTATTCTTGTCCATAATTATTTCTTTGTTCTACCTCAATCAAATTGTCCATAATAAAATCCCTTTCTATTTTCTTTGTTACTGACCAGTATACACTACCATGTATATGTGTCAATAGATATTATAAAAAAAGTTAAGAAAGTTTTAAGAAATTTTCAGGAAAAAAATCAAGCCGCCGAATAGGATTAATAGTATTTTCTAGGGAGTAAGCAAGGGTGTTAATTGTGTTGTGTTTTTGCTGCTGGTATTGTGGTTTTGTTGCTGGTGACTTCGTCAACCCGTCGCCAGCTTCACGCGAGTAGCACATGCGTTCTAGTAGCACATGTGTTCTGCCACCAGCACATATGTTCTAAAGTAGGGGGGTGCAGGCCAACGGCGTCAGGCCACACCGCAGAATAAGGAGGGACGATCAGCGACAAGTACTCGTAAGCCAGTCTATCTTGCCAGCCAAGAGCTTGACACGGTTGCAGATGCCCCTGATACTGTTTCCTATGGACACAGAAATACAAGCATTGGTAGACCAGTTAGATCCAGAGCGTGATTATGGGGAGTTTAGTTACCATGAGATAGTGGATGGTTGTTTAGATGGGCGGTTTGTTATCAAGCCTGGCGACCCTGTACCTGTTTTACGGAACAGAGGAAAGTCAATGCGAGGTACTGGGCGGACGTTGGAATTAGCGAAACCCAGGGAGCGTAAACATTTTGTAACACGATTTGAAGAATACGCGACAAATGATTTTGAAGTAGCGTATAATTCACTTATGGATTTGGTAAAGAAGCGTGACGTTAAGGCTGTCATGTACTTTATGGATCGAGTAATGGGTAAGCCTAGAGAAACGAGAGATGTAGCGAGTTCAGAGATGATGGCTACATTCATTGCATCTTTAGCAGGTACTCGAATGGCCCAAGTAGAGCAGCCAGAGCCGAAAGTGATTATTGATGCAACGGACTACCGAGAGGCCTGATGGTATAGAAGGTATCGAACTAACGATACGGAAGTTACGTGCTGCGTTAGTTAAGACCCAAACGTGGGCTGAGGAAATGGAAATGGACGAATTTTTGGACTCACCGTTTGCTAGTTTGAGTAACGAAGCGAAGATTGCGTTTTGGGTAGGGCACGTACAGGGTATAGAAAATGCCCTTGTTATATTAGAAGAAGCTGCTGATGATTCTTGAATATCCTAGACCGTTAGTTTGGGATTGGTTAAAGGACTTTGGAGCTGAGGGGTATCAACCTTTTCCCTGGCAAGCTGAACACATACATTCACGTTCTGAGAATAGGATCATAGCTGCATGTGGTCGTCGTGCAGGCAAGTCTACTGCTATTGTAGCTGAGGCATGGCGTGAATTAACACAACCGCCTGACGTTGTAGCAGGTGTAGAGCATCAACCATTGGTCTATATTATTGCTCCTAACTACGAATTGACTATGCGTGTATGGGAACCATTTGTAAAATCCTGTATATCAGACCCTACGAGCAGTAATGCACCTATCTTGTCTGAATTAGTGACTAGTTATAATAAAGAACGACGTTTAATTGAATTGAAAACAGGTGCACGCATACAGGCTAAGTCTGCTGATAACGAAGTATCATTACAGGGAGACAGAGTAACAGCAGCAATTATAGATGAAGCTCACGATGTCGCTGATAGTGCAAGGAACGAGTTCATGCCAGCGTTGACAGACGCTAAGGGTCGTCTCATTGCGATTGGCGTACCACAGAGCAATAACTGGTTCAGGTCGTACTGGGAACGTGGACAATCTACTTTGCATGAAGATAACGATTACTATTCATTTTCTGTGCCTACTACTGCTAATCCAACTATCGACGCGAGCGTTGTCGAAGAAGCACGGCTGGAATATCCAGAGATTGAGTTTCGCCAACGATTTTTAGCTGAATGGGCCGAATCAGAAGGTAAAGTTTTCAAAAATGTTGATGACTGTTTCAATGGAAAACTACAATCATGGCAAAAAGGTAAACACTATTTAATGGGTTTGGATGTAGCGAAACAGCACGACTATACAGTGGCGTATGTTATCGATATTAAAGACATGTCAATAGTGGCATCTGACAGATTCAATGGGCTGTCATATACAGCTTTGGGGCCTCGTATTGCTAGTCTGTACCAAGAGTACAAGTGCCAGACAATACACTTAGATGCGACTGGGGTGGGTGAAGCTGTCAAGGATATTTTGGTGGACGAAGGGTGTCATGTTACGAATTTTAAATTCACCAATCAAAGCAAGGCACAATTAGTTTCTACCCTAGTTGCAGAGGTTGAACATAAAAGAGTACACTTTCCCTATGACGATGAGCAGTTGCGACGAGAGTTGAAACTGTTTGAAGGAAAAGTAATGGCAGGGGGTACTATTCACTACTCCGCCCCTCCAGGCTACTTTGATGACTGCGTTATGGCAGCAGGTCTTACTGTCATGCTTGCAAAACAACGCCAACCACGTAAAATAAACATGAATAACAAATATTTGACATTTAATAATACAAACAAACGTAGATTCTTGACAGGTGTTGCATGAACGCAGATCAGGCATACAGACGATTTGAATATCTAAAGTCCAACGTATATGGAAATCTTCTTAACGAATTTCAACTAGATGAAGATCTTATAAGTGGCGACTTTGCACGTACTATCATTCCAGACGAATGGATGGACGAAGGATTAGACCCTACTGTACCTCCAACAGCATATAACGCAGTAACTAATGCAGCAGACCATATACTTGCTGCACCACGTAACTATGTACCTATACGTCCAGTCAAAGATTCTACTGAAGCTGCACGTGAACATGCAGAAAACCAAAGAAGATTCCATGATATGTGGTGGTCACGTGTATATGAGGATCAAGGTGCGCCATTAGAGCGCGGTAAGAAAAAACTTATTCGTGGGAAAATGGTACTTAAGAAAACGGTACGCTTTGATTTACTTCCTGATATGCCAGAAGATCCTACATCTGAAGAT
>JAKUNM010000046.1 GCA_022451865.1 Dehalococcoidia bacterium | reverse complement strand
GTCCACAGGATTTTGTTTGGACCAGTGTTCTAATTGTTCTGGACCATCTCTATCTGATGAGAAGATATGTGTGGCTCCCAGCATTTTTGCGGCTTCTATTTGTTGAGGGTATCTTGCTGTTACGGCGATTTCTCCTGCACCAGCTTGTCTGGCATAAAACACAGACATTAATCCAATCGGTCCTGCTCCAAGTACTACAACTCTCTCGCCGTTAGTTGCACTTGTAGGATCAAGTTGTGTTGCTACACGATGGCCGTGAACAGCAACTGACAAAGGTTCTGCCAGAGCTGCAATTGCAAAATCTAAATCATCATCAACAGGAAATAGATTTACTTCTGGTACAACCAATGTCTCCCTAAAACCTCCAGGTAACTGAGTGCCATTGGTGAAAAATGTTGCACCGTGTAATCCACCTGCATTTTGACATAATTCAGTTCGGCCACCTTGACATGATGAACAAATACCACAAAATAGACGAGGTTGAAATGCTACACGTTGACCTATTTTGACTCTGGTGACTTTGTCTCCAATTGATTCTACTTTTCCTGCTATTTCATGTCCCAATACTCGACCTGCAGTCCATTTTTCAGGTTCACGATATGCATGAAGATCTGAGCCACAAATTCCACTAGCTTTAATTTTAATCAGTACTTCATTCGATTCTGGTTCTCGTTCATCGAATTCTACGATATCGAATGAAGATGGATTTTTTGTTGTTACAGCTTGTTTCATGCTAAATCTCCATATGTACAGGGGGATTAATTTTCATAATACTGGTCAGATTACTGTATGAAGTCTATTCTCATTTCATCAGAATAACTAGGAGTGGGTTGATGCAGAAAAATTTTGAAGAAAAAATTGTAATTGTTACCGGTGCTGCGGGAGGAATTGGTTTTGCTGCATGTCAAAAATTTTTATCGCTAGGAGCTAGAGTAGTCAGGGTTGATATGGACCAACAAGCACTTGAAAATACTGCAAAACAACTAGGTCAATATGATGAAAGAGCTATTGAAATTGTTGCAGACATGACTCTTACTGATGATGTGGAGAAGATCGTTTCAACAACAGTTAGTACATTCGGAAGAATAGATTGTTTTTTTAATAATGCAGGGATTGAAGGTGTAATACAACCAATAACACAATACCCGGAAGAGATGTTTGATAAAGTCATTGCGGTCAATGTTAAGGGTGTTTGGCTTGGATTAAAATATGTAGGCGAGGTGATGTTAAAACAACATTCTGGAGTGATTGTGAATACGGCTTCTACTGCAGGACTTGGTGCTACTGTTGATATGGTTGCTTATGGAGCAAGTAAACATGCTGTAGTAGGGATGACTAAATCAGCAGCAGTTGAATGGGGTCCCGAAGGTATTCGTGTAAATGCTGTAGCACCTGGTCCTACCGAAACTCGAATGATGAGATCAATTGAAAGACAAAGAAACCCTGACGATCCTGATGATGTACACGTGCAATACGCTGCCAGATCAGCATTAAAGCGTTACGGAGATCCTGAAGAAATAGCGGATTTAGTGGTTTATTTATGCAGTGATGAAGCTTCATATATAACAGGTACAATAATTCCCGTAGACGGAGGGAGACGTGCTAATTAAGTCTATATCGAAAGGTAAAAGAGATGACAGCTGAACATGACGATAATCGTAGAATACTTGAACGTTTATCAAATGCACTGGGACCAACAGGATTTGAAGGGCCGGTAAGAGAAATTGTGAGAGAGGAGCTTGAATTAGTAGTCGATTCAATTGGAAATGATGGATTAGGTTCAGTTATCTCAGAATTAAAAGGTGATTCTTCTTCTCCACGTATCATGTTTGCTGCACATATGGATGAATTAGGGCTAATGGTTCGAAGAATTACTACAGAAGGATACATAAAAATTCAACCTTTGGGTGGTTGGTTAGATCAAGCATTGATTAACCAACGTTGGATTATACTCACACGTGAAGGTGAAGTTCCTGGTGTGAGTGGTATTAAAACTCCACATGTAATGTCTCAAGATGCACGATCAAAAATATTTAAGCGTGATAACATTTTTATCGATGTGGGGGCTAGTTCAAAAGAAGATGCTGAAGATCGCTTAAATATTCGTCCTGGTGATGCAATCGCACCAGCCTCATATTTTCAAGAAATGGAAGGTAATTGCCTATATATGGGCAAAGCTTGGGATGATCGTGCCGGAGTTGCAGTAATGCTGCAAACTATAAAAAGATTAAAGCAATTAGGTCACCCCAATACTGTTTATGGAGTTGCAACTGTACAAGAAGAAGTTGGGCTAAGAGGTGCTCAGACAAGTGCATTCGCAGTATCTCCGGATATAGGTATCTCTCTTGAATCAGGTGTCGCTGGAGACTATCCAGGTATTACTGCTGATGAAGCTCAAGAATTAGTTGGAAGTGGGCCAGGTATTTTCCTTCATGACTCTTCGATGTTACCTAATAACCGCTTACGTGATTTAGTTGTGGATATCGCCCAAGATCTTAATATACCTTTGCAGTTCAATGTTTTAAGTGGGTATGGGCAAGATGGTGCAGCTATACAGAAAACAGGTGCTGGTGTTCCTGCGATAAATGTGACAGTACCGACACGATATTTACATAGTCATACTGGAGTAATTCATCGAGATGACGTTGAAGGTGCTATACAACTTATGGTGGAGCTAGTCCGGCGTCTGGATGACATGACTGTTGAAAAAATAAAGCAATTTTAAATAAGAAATAACTAATTATTACCAAGTATCAATATAGGGTCTTTTCTTATTAGTCCGTTTTGGAACAGGTGGGAGACTACGTAACCCGTTGGCAATCCATCTCCGTGTATCTGCAGGATCAATAACATCATCGATACCAAAGTAGATTGCTGTATTTACCGCTTTAGCATTTTCATATTTTTCAGCAACCATTCTTTCATAAGCATCTATTCTTTCATCAGGATTCTCTATGGCAGCAAGATCGTCTCGATATCCAAGTTTTACAGCCCCTTCAATATTCATTCCCGCAAATTCTGCAGTTGGCCATGCAACAGTAAAAAATGGCACTAAAGAGCTAGCTCCGCACATCGCTTGCACTCCTAGGCCATATGATTTTCTTATGACGACACCAAACATGGGGACGGACAAATTGGCCCCCGTGTTAAACATTCGTGCACAGTGTCTAACTAAAGCCGTTCTTTCAACTTCAGGACCTACCATCATGCCTGGGCAATCCATCAAACTAATAACAGGAAGATCGAAAGCATCACATAATTGAAGGAATCTTGCTCCTTTATCTGCTCCGTCACTATCGATAGCACCTGCAAGATGATGAGGGTTGTTTGCGATTAACCCAAGAGGTTTTCCTTCTATGCGAATCAAACAGGTAATAATTCCTACACCAAAATTTTCTCTGATTTCAAGGACTGAATCTTTATCGGCTAATGTTTTTATTATTTCCCGCATGTTGTACATGCGTAGACGATTTTCAGGCACTATGTGTCGCATTGATCTTTGATCTGATTCCTCCCAATTTTCGATAGAGCCTTGAAAGTATGATAAATATTTTTTTGCAACACTTGTGGCTTCAGTTTCATCTTTTACAAGAATATCGACAACTCCATTTGGAACTTGAAAAGACATAGGTCCAACTTCTTCCGGTGTATAAACACCTAAGTTGCCTCCTTCAATCATGGCTGGTCCGCCCATTGCAATAGTCGAGTTCTCTGTTGCGATAATTACATCACAGCAGGCAAGTAGTGCGGTGTTTCCAGCGAAACAGCGCCCTGAATTGACGCCTACTAAAGGCACTAAACCACTAAGTTTTGAAAATTGTGTGAATGTGTAGGTATCAACTGCAGCGCTACCTTCTCGTCCTGTATCACCAGGTCGTCCACCACCACCTTCAGAGTACAGAATCACAGGAAGCATGTATCGATGAGCAAGGTCGTACATACGGTCTTGTTTATAGTGGTTGCGATTACCTTGCGTTCCTGCAAAAACTGTGTAGTCATAATGCACTGCAATGGATCTCGCATTTTCTTTGCCAACTAAATCTTCATTGATTTGACCTGTCCCAGCCACTAAACCATCAGCAGGAGTTCGTTCACGTAGCCATTGTTCCGTCCTACGTGAACGCTGTGCTGCTACTACTAAAGGACCAAATTCAGTAAATGTATCTGCATCGAATAGATCACTTAAATTTTCCCGTGCTGTACGTTGTCCTTTTGAGTGTCTACGTTCAACTGCGTCAGGTCGATTTTCATCAAAAATATATGATCGACGTTCATTAAGTTCCTCCAAATCGGAACGAATGAAATCGAGGTCGATATTATCATTGGAACCTTCATATTCATCTGTGCTGTCTATTTCCTCCACGTAAATTAATGCGAAACCTTCTCGAATGACATCTCCTATTGATATATGTACTTCTCGTACAATACCTGAACAACTTGCTTCGATGACATGTTCCATTTTCATAGCTTCCATTACTGCTATGGGTTGTCCTTTTAAGACTCGATCTCCCTCTGCAACATTAATTTCTAAAATGGTTCCTTGAATTGGCGCGAATATTCCTTCAATACCTTCAGTATCAATTGACTGACTTGTGTTCTGTTGTACTTCATTTGTTTGTAGATTTTGTGAATGTTTTACAGCTGCATCGTGTGCAAAAAGTGCTAGTGGATCTTTGCTTTCAATTTGTGCTCCCGCAAATCCAGTATCATTCTCGATCTTTGCAGTTGTATTGATTGAATATCGTTGTTCGATCAATGCTGAATTTTCAACTAATTCCTTTATGTTTTCATCAATAAAGCGTGTATAGAAATTACCAGTTATAAAATCTTGGCGTTTTAGGATTGTTTGTAAAAATTGAATATTGGTGGTGATTCCTTCTATTCGAAATTCATTGAGTGCTCTTAGTGATTTTGCTGCTGCTTTTTCAAATTGTGAGGATTTCGAATGGATGATTAGCTTTGCTAGTAGAGAGTCAAAAGATGGACTTGTTTCATAACCTGTGTAACCAAAGCCATCTACTCTAATTCCCGGTCCTCCTGGTATGTCGTAGGCAGTTAGTACTCCACCTGATGGTCGAATATTTCCGTTATTATCGAATGCTTCCATATTGACTCGAGTTTGAATAGAGTATCCCGTCATAGTGATATTTTTTTGTTCATCCAAGCCAAGATCCTTGAGGCTTACTCCCTGTGCAATATGAAGTTGAGATTGGACAACATCTACACCAGTGACTTCTTCAGTGACAGTATGTTCGACTTGAAGACGTGCATTAGCCTCTATAAAAACGAAGGGCTCTCCTCCTTCATCAGAATTAGTATTTACCAAAAATTCAAAAGTTCCTAAACTTTGGTAATTCACTTTTTTTGCAAACTGTACAGCGGCGGTACTAATTTTTTCTCTTAATGCTTCAGGAAGATATGGTGCCGGTGCGATTTCAATTAATTTTTGATGACGTCGTTGTACACTACATTCTCGTTCACCTAGATGTATTATTTTACCAGTATGGTCACCAATGATTTGTACTTCTATGTGTCGAGCCCTAGGTAAAAATTCTTCGATATATAAGTCTTCATTTCCAAAAGCAATTCTTGCCTCAACTTGGCAGCTCTTAAATGCACTTTCAAGTTCAGCTAAATCAGTTACTGCACGACTCCCTCGCCCTCCTCCTCCAGCCATTGCTTTGATCATTACAGCAGGATTTGATCCTAGTGATTGAAAAAATTCAGAAGCTTCTTCTAATGTTATTGAGTGACTGATTCCATTTAGGGTGGGGATGCCAATTTCTTTGGCTGCAGCAATTGCCTGACCTTTATTACCAAACAATTCTAAATTCTCAATTGAAGGTCCTACAAAAACTAGACCTTCTTCTTTACAGCGTTGTGCGAACAGAGAATTTTCAGACAAAAACCCATAACCTGGATGAATTGCATCACATCCATTGATTTTTGCTTGTTCAATGATGTTTTCAATATTGAGATAAGCAGTGGCCCCTTTTTCTTCTAATGAAATTGAGTTATCAGCAGCTTGAGTATGTATTGAATTAGCGTCATCAGTTGAAAAGATTGCTGTAGTTTTTATTCCTATGTCTTCAGCTGCACGGATTATTCGAATAGCTATTTCACCACGATTTGCTACTAGTAGATTTGAAAGCACCATAGAAATTTCCTTATATTATTTTCTTAATTTTCCGGAGAAGTTTCATATAACGTCCCGGTAATTCTATCTTTGACTAATTCCTTATACCTTTGTATCCCGATATCTAATTCTTGTAAAAAAACCTCTTGACTATGTTCTCCAACACAGGGTGATGGTCTAGTACTTGGATTAGGTGAATGTGATAATTTCCAAGGTCGTAAAGGTAAATAAGTTGGACCTGTCTCAGGATGGTCGATTTCTTTGATAAACCCTCTGTCTAGGGAGGATTTACTTGGATTACTATAAACTTCATATAAAGGGACCACACGTGCGGCAGCAATTCCAAGTTCACATAGATTATTCTCTAAGGTTTTAGCATCTTGTTGAATAGTCCAATTCTCAATTAACAAATCTAAGCTCTTTTCATTTTTTTTACGATTTTGCATGCTGTTAAATTCAGGGTTTTTCAAATGAGGTATATCGGTGAATTGTACAAATTTTTCCCAAACATTGTCCGATTCAATTGCTATTGCGATCCATTCATCATTCGTTGTTGGGTAAATATTATGAGGAGATATTCGAGGGTGGTGGTTACCTTGGGGCTTTGCAATCGATCCTAAACCGTCATATTCAGCTACGGCATCTCCACATACTGTAATCATTGCTTCCAACATCGATAGTTCAATTCTTTGAGGTTTATTAATTATATCGCGCTGATATAAAGCTCCTATTACTGAACCTGCAAAATAGTAGGCAGCTACTGAATCAGGGTAGAGCCCTCCTGTATTCATACCTGCCTCATTTTCATATCCATGAATAGATGACAAACCGGACATTGGCTCAATAGTGGTACCTATACCAGGGAAATCTTTATAAGGGCCATATGCTCCATATGATGAAATTGAAGCATAAATAATTTTGGGGCAAACTTCCTCAAGTTTTTCTAATGTAATACCCCAACGTTCCATTACATTTGGTCTAAAATTATCTGCGAGAATGTCAAATTTTGGTAACATCTGCCAGAACATAGACAGACCTTCTTCTTGTGATAAGTCAAGAGTAATTGCTCGTTTGTTCAGGTTTACAGAATTATAAAGACCTTGAGTATTTAGAGTGTGTTGTTTTTTGGCAGGATCTTTTATACCAGCCGGAATTGTGTCACGAGTACGCCGCCATACATCTTGTCGGTCGACTGTTTCAATTTGGATAACATCTGCACCAAGTAGTCCTAGTAGTTCAGTTCCAAAAGTACCCGACCATGCCTGTCCAAAGCTAAGTACACGAACTCCATGCAAGGGACCTTCTGAATGTGATGCGTTTTTTACTGTTTGAGTTTTTTTTGAATTATTCGGGGATACATTGTTGAATGTCGAAGTATGTTGCCCGTATTGCGGTGCTGATTTATTCAGCTCCCA
>JAKUNM010000045.1 GCA_022451865.1 Dehalococcoidia bacterium | reverse complement strand
TATAACTGATACTGGATTTTCTAAGCATATTTTAGGAATATTAGCATCAAGTAACATCTGCACAAAATCCAACGCTTCTTGTTGTAATCCTAGCTTTCTTTTTTCTGGAAACCATCTAGCTCCTGATACTGCGAGGTGTGTGCATGGTGGATGTGCAATCATTAAATCCCATTTGTAATTTATTATTTCTTTTACGTCGCATTGATAATGATTACCTGCAGTTTCAGATTGTAACAAGTCGCATGACCAAGCATCATGCCCTTTTGCAGCAAAGGCATCGCGTACTATACCGCTAAATTCACATGCTACTAAGACTGACATCTTCTTCATATTAATGTGTATCCATATTCGGCTATAAGAACTGCCTCTGCTATACCGTCATCTGATATTTTAGTAATCTCGCTATCCAAAGATGGATAATGTTCAAGGGCTAGATCAATAGATTCTTGTTTGTTCTTAGACAAGCCATAGTATTTTTTCCATTCTTGTGGCCTGACAGTATGTGTCTCTATCTCTAAGCCTGCACCTATACCTTCAAAAATTCCCATACATCGCACTAGAGATGCAGGTCTTGTTACTTTTTCTATAACTAATACATCAGGTAACAGGTCAAAGATGATATCCATTATTGATGGCAAGTCATAGCCGTGTCTGCCTGTACCATCCATAGGCATACGGAATACTATAGGGGCTGTGTCTTTATCGTCGTGAACAAATGCCATTCCGCCGTACACACCAGGATCAACCCCTAATATAATCACTACCAGTTTCCTTGTTCGTGCATCTCACGCTCAGCATCTCTATCTCTTTTAGCTAGAGTATACGCTATGGTTCTGTCCAAAAGATCAAGAGTTGCTACAGATTCAGCACCATCCATACAACCCTCTGCTACCTCATATAAGTTTGTTTCAAGAAACTCCTGTATACGCACTGCGTAGATACGTTCCCTAAGATCAATCAAATCTTGCAATGTGTTATCGATAATGTTTGTGTCGAAATATCTGCTCACATGATATGGGGTTATAGTTATATATCGTCCTGCGATTGATGAAATAGCTTCGGCAGCAGCTTTAATTAAAGCTCCGTTTTCTTCATGAGCCATTTGTTCTGCATGACTAGAAAAGCGAAATTCAATTTCAACTTCATTACCATTCAATGACTTCAAATGAGCAGTGCTTAATAAAGCACCAGCTTTAAAATTTATTTTTTTAGTTTCATCAACTATTTTTTTCCATTGTGATACAAGCATTTCTAATTCACTTGGAGCATCTTCGCTCTTTTTATCTGACATTTATTACCTCCTAGTAATATCTATTTTTAAAAATCTTTCTTCGTTAGTTCGCAATACGTTTACGGCTTACAACTCCACGGTTTCCAGCTTCTTCCAGCTTCTAAGTAAATAATATAAGCAGCAGTCAAATTGTCCTTTCCATTATATAAACTGAATGTATTATCTAATCTTGGGTGGTAATCTTTGCGGATTTGCATGTAACCTAAAGCCCTACCTTGATCACCAGTGGCATACCATCGCAAACTTGACTCGCAAAATGCAACTGACTCTACTTTATGGTACATGTAGCTCGGCCACGGACTGTTTAAGTACGCTTCTTGGAACAAAATGTACCGTTCCTGCATGTATTCAGGCATGTTTGAACGTGCCTCAGCATTACTTTGCGGAAAAAACGCCCATACGAGGCTTACAATGGCTATGAGCAAAAAAGGAGGGATACTGCGTCTCACAGGAGGACGAAACGCAGTACCCCAATTAGGTGACGCTGTTAAGGAGAAAGGAATAATCCTTACAGGTCTTTTTGAGAGGTCGAATAGAGGGAAAGAGAAATAACCACCTATTCTTTTTTTAGAGTATGTAATAATATTTTTCATGTCAACTACTCCCTTATCTTAGACGCTTTATATTGAGAGCAGAATGGTTGTACCGAGCAGTAAGATTCACATCGTATATCTTCTCCTGGCCGTTCAACTATACTATTTCCCTTTTTGTTAGACTTCATCCAAGATTGTGCATCTTGCATAGAATCAAGTAATCGAAATGCCGACTTCCTTCCATTGCCCATAACTGCAAATTTTGTAGGTCGTGTCCATTTATCTTCTGATGTACAGAATGGAAGCTGTTCTTTTGCCTGTTCGTGCATCTGAATACGACTACGCAAAAATTCTTCTACTCGTTCATCAGTCCACATGCGTATCTTATATTCAACGACTTGTGATGCTGGATAGTTTTGTTCATTGAGTGCTTTTGTCTTACTCCAGTCTCGTAGGATAAAAACGGCTGCAACATGCTCAACTTCCCATCCTTCCTGGCGTCCTAACCAACCATAGATATTGAGCTGTTGTTCTCTTTCTATGCGTACACCATTTATAATCTCCCACACTGACGCGGTTTTGAGATCATATATGGTCTTTGTTTCCCTGTCGTATACGTCTGCTTGTCCTGAAAGAGTAACTCCATCTAGCTCTGCAAACATTCTATGTTCACTTACTAGCGTTTCTCCACCATCTTCTTCGATGGCAGATTCAACTACTTTATGGGTGGCACTACCTAGTAATGACCATATCCTGTCTGAAGCATCTTCTTCTATTTGTTCTCGAAACTTACGACGTAGTGCGACTATTCTAGGTGGGTCTAGTAACTCTGTTGCTGAGTAGTCCGCTTGTGAGTCATGCGACTTGCCCCAGTATTCAATACTTTGTACTAAAAACTTAGGCAGATTCTCCTTGTTTGTAATCAATTCCCTCTCCTTTTATCAACCAACCTTGTTCCTCTGCCCAGATGCTATGCTCACTTACGTAGCGATTGCAACCGTGACAGCATGGAACTAGATTGTCCTCCTTGTGAACTGCTATTATTCCACCGCCCCTACCTCTTGTCAATCGTTCATGTACACCTTGTACGAAATGTGTACAATCAGGTGATCGTATAATACAGTGCTTCCTTCCATTCCCTACTGCCTGTTTGACATACGGAACACGTACTTCTTTATAAAACTTAGCCATTTTTTTACTACGAGCATTTAACCTAGATCTTTTCATAGGCTTAGTACTACGCTTCATAGGGCTACGCTTCATTCAAATCGCTTTCTTCACCATTCACCGCCACGATTATATCTTTTACCTAAACGTCACACCAATTGCATGTTAGATATTGAGGCAATACAGCCGAGCCACAACACGGGCAAGAATGAACATTAAATAGTTTCAATCTTTTCCATGCCTTGTCGACTTCTTCTCTATTCACTCGATGCAAGATACATCCAATCCCAAGATCAATTTCTTTTATCATTTCAAACTCCACTCCCTACTAGCACCGTTCTTGTACTGCCCAGATAGAGACATCTTGGCTTCCATCTTATATGTTTCTTCAAACTGCCTACCTATGGGGTGCGACTTTGTGTAGCCACAATACTTACACTTCCCTATGATCTTTCGATATCTTTTTCTCGATGGAACATGGTAATTATTTTTAGTCCACCGTTCATGAGCTTCTTCATGAGTTTCTAAAACCAGGTGATGTGGGGGGCATTTCTTAACTTCTCTCTCTGTCATAGTACTTCCTCTATCTGCCCTAATGTTTGAATCAACTGTTGCACAAGTGTACGCAAACGTTGACTTAGTTTTCAGTATACCTCAAAAACCTAATGCTGACGTGGGGGGTTGACAAGTGTGTTACGCTTAGAAAGCGAAGCGACAAGCCTTAAGCATTTGAAGCAAGCGTCAGGGGACGCTTTATTCTAAATATCATTATTCTTTTCTAACACTGTACCTCTTGTTTCTGCCTTCCTGTTCACTTGAAAGGTGATTAGAGGAAGATAGTATTCTACTAGCCCATGAAACACTCTTTTCGTAGTATTCTGCAAATTGCGAGGGAGTAACAGATCCTTCATTCCATATGTAATCTAATTGTTCGTTAGTGAGTTCAGCAGTAGTCGTTGCTTTTTCTTCTGGTTCTTCTGGTTCAGGGAAATCTTCAGGTGACATATGGTAGATGCCTTTAATCTCTGTATACCACCCTTCTTCTGTTTGCGTTTTAGGCATAACCCACCTGTACGCAATAGGATCTTCTAAATTGAAATCATTAGCCTTCGTTAGTGTTAGTCTTTGGAACATAACATCTCCATCATGAGCACCTTCAAGCCTAAAAATGGCGTCAGCTGCTGCATCTTGCATAACTGAACCAAATACATTCGACCCACTTCCATTTCTTGCAGTATGCCCAATAGCAAACCACGCACATTGAAAGCTATTTAGCGTATCCATAGTACGATTTACCTGTACATCATCGATAAGTGATGTACCACTACGCGATAAAGAATCCAGGATAACAAGATCTATTTTTTCCTTGTCTATAATTGTTCTGATACTTGTTGACAGTGCTGTTAGCGTCTTGCCCCTAGCGTGTACCATTCTCAAAGGGCGTGTACGTTCTAAACCCAACGCACCATTCAACATACCTAACCTCATACCTAAACCCTTCTCAGAACGCTCTAGGTTGACGTACAATACGTTTACTTTATTTGATGTGGGTGTAACTATACCTTGCTTACCACTGTCTAAGCACACAGCTAACAGAAGCGAGAACCAACTTTTACCAGTTCCAGGAGATGCAAAAAGAATTGTACCAGCATCTTCCAGTATGAAAGGTTCTACAAGCCAGGGTAAAGGGGTAGGCAGTATACCGTGTGTTAATGTTACTTCAACAGAGCTTGACCATTTTTCATAAGCATCACGGCAAAACGTTAGCATGTCACTTGACGCTGTTGATTCATGATACTCTGGTATATCAAATGGTAGCTTCATGTATGCACGATGTGCTGAATTAATTAACCTTGTTCTTGATTCTCTTTTGTCTAGTGCCAGGTCATCTTCATCTAATATATGGTTATCAAACAAAACACTTACCCTAGCGTATGGGTGAGATCTTTCTACTCTAATATTATCTGCTACAAATCTAAGATAATGCTCTTTCCCTAATTTCTTTTTGGCGATTACCTTTTGTGAATCAGCCCACCAATCTAGTGCCATTCTTTACCGTCCTTTTACTTGGTTGTGCGTTATACTTCTGTTCAAAATATTCTCTGTCATTCATGGGGGGTAACAATTCTAACTGACAGAAATGCAATTCTCCACTGTCGGCGTTAAATGTCTTCAAGCCAGACCTAAAAGCCTCTATTGTTACTTCATCTTTGCATATTGGACAAGATTGTATAGGGATATTTAAATACTTTGCGTAATGTCTCACCGCAGTACGCTTCCTAATTTATCTGAAAAGTTAAGCTGTACTGCATCTAACTCTACTTTAGGCAAAGAATAATAAACGTATTGACCCTTCATTGTTCTTTCTAAGTAGCCATCTTCTGCTAACTTCCTAGCATTCCTGTCGCCACTTGTTCCTAGCCAGCCCCAGGGTGTTTGTCTCTTTTGTAGATCCCATGACGGTACTGGTTCAGGGTGTCTTGCCTCTACTACCTTTAATACAATCTCTTTTTGTGTGAATTTCATTTGTTTACCTCTCTATCAAAAAAATCTTGAAGTCCTGACTTGGGGATTCGGACAGCATTACCTATGCGAACCGAAGGTAATCTATCTTCCCAACACATGGTGTATATAGTTTGTTTATGCAGTTTGAATTTCTCTGCAATCTCGTCGACGGTGTAAAATTCTTCGTCGATACTGAATGGCTTCATTGTCTCCTCCTTTTGTTATAGCCCCTTGACCCTGTCACTCCCCAGTTATAGAACCGCTGTCGGTTGCAGTTCTCAGAGTCAAGAGGCTTCTGAATAATTACCCTGGAATACCGTCTCGCCTCCATAGACTATGGTTTGCTCCTGTACCATTTTCTTCTCCAGGGCAGAAATATTTAGCTGGAACTGATTGTCCGTCGATTTCATCATAAACTTGCCATTGTGCTTTTGTCTGTATCAACTTAGTGCCTTCATGTTCAGGACAGTAAAGCGTCATACCTGGTTGGTATTCAGCACTTGGCTGTTCTGGTGAAGCTGTTGGTCTTGATGCTTGTGCTTGAACAGGTCTAGCTGACCCTGTACTACCACCCATTGGCGGTGCAGTACCAAACAGCCCTTCCATCTGATCTATGTGCGATACGATCAGTTCTAAGTCTGTTACAAGGGGTCGCCACTCGATTAAGTGGTTACGGTACATTCTTTGTACCTTGACCTCCCATAATTTTTCTTGCGATTCATCAGTCATTTTAAACCCTCCTATTATTGCTGCGTTTATTATTGCTGATTTGCCAGGTATTAATTTACCTGTGCCATGTTCGATAGTAGTGTTAGTTCTGATTGCTTTATCCTTATACTGTCATCATACATTTGTATGTTTTTATTTGCTTCATTGACGTTTCGCCTATGTTCTAAGCCCTCAAGATAAAGTTCTTGATACTCACTATTATTGTCTAATTGTATTAGTGTTGAATTGTCCCTAATCTCTTTTGACCTTCCTTCAGGTGTTATTTTTGCCTTTATTATTGAGCATAGATACTCACAGTGTTTTGCCATAGCCAGTTCTTCGTATAAAAAATCCCTGGCTTCGCTTCTGTCGAATATCAGAGTTTGTGTTTCTTTTTGAACACCCTCAAATCTCTCTAATACTTCCAATGACCATTCCCTTGAATCCACTATTAATCCTCAGCTTGTAAGATAAGGTTCTGTGGTTCTTTTTGAACAGTGACAAAACCATCGGTTACATCGTATCGAATACGACCAAATACTTTCTTTACATCAAGAATAGTAACTGGTGATCGCAATTCTACTTCCATAACACGACCATCTTGACGGCGTGGCTTTTCATTATGTCTAATAAAGTAAGCCAGGTTTTGACCTATGGCGTATGCTTTCTTTCCTACATGAAGTTTTGCTTCATCTAAATCTTTAACTTCTATAACTGATTCCATGAATCCTCCTTATGTGACTATGATTATATATCATGTACAGACTACAATCAAATGCGTTATTTCGAGTTTGTGTAGCTTTCTATATGTCTCCCTTTTTTCATTTCTGTTAGAACCCTCCGCATATCATCGATTAAATCGTACATTAATACACGATGTTTTCCTGTTTCCACACTTGGTTCTAAGTAATCAAGTTCCCTTACTATTAAATCCAAGCGATACTCTATTTTCCTGTCCTCTAAATCTTTTGATACTTGTTCAGGGTAATCTTCCCAGAACCGATCCCAATACTGATCACTGTTATTATTACTCATAATATTTCTCCTTTCATTATCACGATTCCAAGTGTCAAGCCAGCGGCAATGCCTGTTGTTAATCCCAGGATATAACACATAATTTCCATCATTGTCTAACCTCATTACGTCTTACTCCTATTGTTTCTGAAGTTTGATGATGGAAGTCTTCTAGACTTAAAGCCCCAGCTTCATTGCCCTCATCATCACTCATTGCAAAAAGTGCTGTACTATCATCCAGGTGCAAAACTAAAGGTTGGTAGCTCCACCCCATTGCATCTGATTCAGCTGTAGAAAAGTACCGTATTGCTACAATCTTTCTTCCTACTAATTTTATTCGTAGTTCGTTTTCGTATTCTCTCTGGTTCATTGTCTATCCTCCAATTAGTTCTATCTTTCATTTTGTATTAGTTACTCCTCATAACCACCCACTCAGCTCCATTCCATCTTCTCTGTAAAACCATGAGATAGAACAGCTAGGTAACATCTCTTTTATCTTGTCATGGATTCCTTGAGGGGGGCTCCATGCAGTATCGAATTGTAACTGTATTTCATCAGGGAAAAAGTCATTGTCTTGTTGCGTCGCTTCCCACTTTGTCCCCCAGGTTTCTATGCACCAATCATAGCCAAAGTCGTTATACCATTTAGCAAATGGGTGCTTTAGACTTTCCATAAAATCTTCTGGTTCGTCTTCTCTACTGGGTGCAGATTCTGGGTAGGGAATAATCTTTGAAAAGACTATCTCCCCTTCCTCGAAGCAAGTTTCCAAGAAGTGCTTCATTTCTTCCGTGCTCCCTTTCTTATCTGCCATTATTATTACTTCGTTTTGACACCAATTAGGCATTGATATCTCCTCCTTTCTAGCAATACTCTCTCAGATATTTTTGATATTCTTTCTCAAGCCTGATAACTCTTTCTGAAACTCTTTCTTGATTGTTTTTTATGAACGGACTATCTGCCACTGATATGCCATCCCACGCTTCAGCAAACATAGAAGTGCTATCCCATTTATAACAATCAATATCTTCATCAGAATCGCCCAAGAATTGAGAATCGCGAACAAAAATCCAATCATCATACACTCTTATTTCTTTTGGTGAATAAGAAAGTCCTCGATTTCCTAACCACACTCTAGCCATTTCTGTTGTTAATTCATTACTCATTTCTTTTTCTCTTTTCCAGTATGAACCTTAGCCATACTAGGAATAAATCAAGCCAGGGCTTGAGCTATCCCTAGTAAAACAAGCCTCCTAATTTGTTGTACGTTCTATCATG
>JAKUNM010000044.1:2368-8731 GCA_022451865.1 Dehalococcoidia bacterium | reverse complement strand
ACTCTCCGAGGCCTGGTACATTTGCATATCGTAAATTAGATGATGATGTGCCAAAAGATCTCAAGAAATCTCGATTGCATTTGATTGAAGAAATTCATTCGATTTCAGCAGAAAAAAGAAAAAGTGCTGAATTAGGCAAAACTGTTGAGATATTAGTTGAAAAGAAAACTGAAGATCAGTTGACCGGTCGTACTCGTAAGAATCAATTAGTGCATTTTAATTCTAATGCCAGTATTGGCGATTTAGTAGATGTCCAAATTAATGAAGTCACATCTTGGTCTATGCGTGGAACTGCATTTGGGACTTTTGCTCTTCCTATATTGACTATCTAATGTGTGGTTTTATTTTAATAATAGAAGATGGCTATTTTTGTAATATTACGAGGTAATCGATAATTATCACGATGAAGAATTCACCTTTGGTCGCGACTATTGTATCTATATTTGCTGTTGTTGATGCACGTTTACAAGTATTACTTGTTCATCGCACAGGTGAACCTGAATCTGGTAAATGGGCTTTGCCAGGTGGATTATGGGATTGTCTAGAATCTTTAAATGAAGCTGCTACACGCAAATTAGTGGAGGAAACAGGTGCTAAGGATGTTTATTTAGAGCAGTTATTCACCTCTTCCGGACTTGATGCTTCACAGGAAATGATTGCTGTAGCATATTTTGCACTTGTAGATGCAAATGATGTCAGATTACGACAAGAAGAATCTTGGAAACCTGCATGGTTCCCTGTTAATGAGTTGCCATCTCTTGCATTTGATAATAATCGGTTGATTGATCAAGCTGTCGATAGAATTAGAGCTAAGCTTGGGTATACGAATATTGCGTTTGGATTGCTGCCTCCTGAATTTACTATTCGGGAACTCCAAAATACATAGGAAACAATTTTAGGTTCATCTCTCGATAGAAGAAATTTTCGTCGTCGGATGATCACGACAGATTTAATTGAACCAACTGGTAAAGCTAGAAGAGATGGTGCTCACCGTCCTGCGCAACTTTTTCGATTTGTGTCACGTGATCCTGTTTTTTTATAAATATTGTGTTCAAAGTCTATTTTTGTTTGACATTTTCATTTTTCTTGCCTACATTACATATTCAACTACTTAGTGTATTTGATACACTAAGTAGCAGGGTAGTGGGCAATGCTTTCATTGAAAATCTTTAGTGATGAGTAAACATGACTAATATTGATGTCGGTCAAGAAAAAATTCAAAAACAAAATCCGTATATAGATTTTGAAAAAGTATTGCAGCAATTTAATACACCACAATTACAGTGTGAAACTGATAATGGTATTGCAACAATACCACTTGCTGATGAAATTTCTTTTGATTCATGGCAATCTGATATTCCGCAAGAGTATATGAAGCTTAGTGCAGAACAATTGACAGAACGTATTGGCATTGCACGTCAAAAACTCGGCAGTGAATTGATTGTTCTCGGCCATCATTATCAGCGTGAAGATATTATTCAGTACGCAGATTATCGTGGAGATTCTTTTGCATTAGCACAATATGCCGCCACACAGAATGATGCTAAATATATTATTTTTTGTGGTGTACATTTTATGGCAGAAGCTGCAGATATTCTTGCACAACCAGATCAGCATGTAATACTGCCAAATATTGAAGCTGGCTGTTCAATGGCAGATATGGCATCAGAACCAGATTTATATTCTGCATGGAACGAATTGAGTGCAATCTTTGATGGTACTGATGACCTGATTCCAGTGACATATATGAATTCAGCAGCATCTTTGAAAAGTTTTTGTGGTGAACATGGCGGCATTGTTTGTACGAGTTCAAATGCTGAGAAAGTCTTGGAATGGGCATTTGAACAAGGTAAAAGAGTCTTTTTCTTTCCTGATCAACATTTAGGAAGAAATACAGGGCATGATATGGGAATTAGCGATAATGAGATGTCGCTTTGGAATTGGCGATTGGGCCCTGGTCGATTAGGTGGTTTGAATAGAGAAAATTTACTTCAGTCACGCATTATTTTGTGGCAAGGGCATTGCTCGGTTCATCAACGTTTTTCATTAACACAAATTGACCAAGCTCGCGAGCGTTTTCCTGAAGTAGAAATTTTGGTGCATCCAGAATGTCGTGCCGAAGTTGTCGATGCTGCAGATGCTAGTGGATCTACTGGGTTTATAGTGGATTATGTTGCGAATGCCGAAGCTGGTTCAGTTATAGGTATAGGTACTGAAATTAATTTAGTTTCACGTCTAAGTCATGAATATCCAGACAAAACTATTTTTTGTCTGGATCCTGTAGTGTGTCCTTGTAGCACGATGTATAGAGTTCATCCTGCATATCTTGCTTGGGTTATGGAATCACTTGTCAAAGGTCATGTCGTTAATCAGATTTCTGTTGACAAAAACATCAAACATTATGCTGCTGTTGCTTTACAGCGAATGTTGAATATTAAGTAAGACTTAATAAAAAACTGATTATGTCAGACCAGCAGTCAAATTTTCGTTTCAGTTCTGAATATCAATTACGACATACTGATAGCTTTGCAGGGACTCCTTTTGTGCATGGTGGGGTATTATTGGCACTTACAGAAATCGCACTTGCAGATTACGACAAAGAAGTTGGGTTACCTGTTCAAGAAGAAATTCTTCGTATGCAAAGTGGCAGTCAAATTCGTTATCGAGCACCAATACGTTGGAATGATAAAGCAAAAGTATCGTTGAAATGTATTTCAGCAATCAATGGGAGCTTAATTTTCGAAGCACTTATAGAATCAACATTGCATCATCATGTAATTGCGAATTTTACACATCGTTATGTGTACTTAAATACTCAATCTGGGCAACCACAGCTTCCTGAGCAATGGCAGAAGATATTGGAATTAATTCAAAATTATGAATATGCGTTTTCAACTGAAGAATCTGAAGATAGTGCTGCAAGGTAATAAGATGCAATCAACGTATGATTTATTAGTCGTCGGTTCGGGAATTGCCGGTTTGTACACTGCGATTCGTGCAAAAGAAAAGGGTGCTAATGTTCTCTTAATTACAAAAGGGGGAATTGAAGAAGCTACCACCAAATGGGCTCAAGGTGGTATTGCTGCAGCGGTAGGTGCTAGTGATTCAATTGAGTCTCACTTAAAAGATACAGTTGATGCTGGTGCTGGGTTAGTTGATATTGATGCTGCAAAAATATTAGTTGAAGGTGCTTCAGAACGCATTGATGACTTAGTGAGGTATGGAGTCCGTTTTGATAGTTCTGGTGGTTTTGTAGAATTAGGTAGGGAAGCCGCACACTCTGCTCCACGTATTTTACATGCCCGTGGCGATCAAACAGGGCTTGAAATCGAACTCTCTTTGTCTTCTTTGGCACAAGAATCAGGAATTACAATACTGGAGCATACACTCGTACGCGAATTGAAATTAAATGGTCAAGACGTGGTTGGTGCAGAAGTATTGTCTACTAAAAGTGGGAACAAGACACTCTATGGAGCCTCCAAAATAGTTCTTGCTACTGGTGGTGCTGGACAAATGTACAGTGTTACCACAAATCCGGAAGTGTCTACTGGTGATGGTGTTGCCTTGGCATATATGGCTGGTGCAGAAATAATGGATATGGAATTTACTCAGTTTCATCCAACTGCATTATGTATTAAAAATGCACCTACCTTTCTAATTTCTGAAGCGTTACGTGGTGAAGGTGCATTGCTATTTAATTCAAATGGGAAAAGATATATGCCAGAATATCATTCAAGCGCAGAGTTGGCTCCGCGCGACATTGTCTCAAGATCTACATTAATGGAAATGAAAGAGACGGCAGACGATCATGTATTGCTTGATGTTACTTCACATAATGTTGAATTTCTTCAAACTAGATTCCCCAATATTTATAAAACTTGTTTGGAATATGGAGTTGATATTTCAAAAGATCGAATCCCAGTTGCTCCTGCAGCACACTATACGATGGGTGGAATCCGAACAAACACATGGGGTGAAACATCTCTCAATAATCTATTTGCTGTTGGAGAAGTTGCATGTACGGGAGTACATGGTGCAAACCGTTTAGCGAGTAATTCATTATTAGAAACAGTTATTTTTGCTAACCGTACTATAGAGCGTATTTTTGACAACCAAAATTCTGGAAATTTTAAGAATACAGTAGATGACGAATTGTATTCTTTAGATAGTAATTCCCAAGCTAACCAAATTCCGAATATAAAAACAGTACGAGAGTTGATGTGGGATTATGTTGGTTTGGAAAGAACGGGTGATTCCTTAGATCACGCTGTTAAACAACTAACTGATTTGAGATCTTATACGGAATTGCGGAATGATCGAAAGTCGATTGAACTTAACGCGATCTTGATATGTGGAAGCTTAGCAGCACATGCTGCTTATTACAGAAGAGAATCACGTGGAGCACACTATCGTGCTGATTATCCTAAGAGTGATAAAAATTGGCAAAAACATATTATTTTCAAACATAGCAATTCAGATGGAAGGCTTTAGCGTGGATTTCGAAGAAAGAGATTTTTTTCATCTTGATTTGGGTAAGGCCGTTCCATTAATTGAGAATGCTTTATCTGAGGATAGGGCATTCAATGATATTACTAGTTTAATTACTATACCGAGTGATCAAGTCGGAAAAGGGATATTTAAATTTAAGAGTTCTGGTATTTTATGCGGAATTGAGATCGCTAAATTAACCTTTAAGAGATGTTCGAATGAAATTGAGTTTACTGCGTTATGTTTTGATGGAGATGCTATTGATGACGGTGAAGTTGTAGCAGAAATTCAGGGTCCTCTAAGGTCTATGCTTTCTGCTGAACGTGTAGCACTTAACTTTATGCAAAGACTTTCAGGAATAGCCTCACTAACTCATCAATATGTTAAGGAAGCTGCATTGGGCGGAAATTCGCAGATAGTCGATACTAGAAAAACTACACCAGGGTTAAGAGAGTTTGAACGTTACGCTGTACGTTGTGGAGGTGCAAAAAATCATAGAGATACACTTAGCGACGGTATATTAATTAAAGACAATCATATCGCATCAGCAGCAGCACGTGGCATAAGTATTACTGATCTAATAAGTGTTGTTGAAAAACAACGACCCCATACTTTAAAAATTGAGATCGAAGTTGATACACCTGAACAAGCAATTGAAGCTGTATCAGCTGGAGCAGATATAATATTGCTTGATAATATGCCCACACAAATGATGGCAGATCTAATTACTAACAGTCCTCAAAATATTATTTTTGAAGCAAGTGGAGGAGTTAATCTCAGTACTGTTAAGTCTATTGCTGAGACAGGCGCTCATCTAATCTCAGTTGGTGCACTGACACACTCTGCTCCAGCACTAGATATTTCTTTAGATATTACTCCTACCTAAGTGTTTAGAGAGAGATTACCTGATCTGGTGGATTAGGTGCGAGTGCGGTGTAAAGATCTGGGAAACACCCAACTTGTACGCCTTCTACAACTCCGCTAGCCTCTGCACTACCTGCTGATCCAGTCGCGAGACCTCGCTGTATGGCACATTGATCGCACATCATCAAAAGGATCCCTTTTTCTTTTGCTATTGCAGCTAGCCTTTCACCTTTTGGATCACCTTTACGAAGCATGAAAGCATTATCATCAAAAAAGAAAATACCCAAAACATCAACTCCATGGCTGTCTGCTTCAAGTTGTGGAAGTATCATTGTCCCGACTTTGTAATTTGCGGCATTTGGCGTGTTTAATATGTATGCTACTTTCATTTCTCTCCTATTCCCATGTTCTTGGGACAACTTTTTCGGAATAATCTGTTCCTATTAAACCTTTATTTAATAATTCTATGTATTCATCTTCAGTGTATCGAAGCAATCTTATATATATTTCTTCATTATGTTCACCTAGTTTTGGCGGTGAGCTTCTAATTTGATTAGGGGTATTTTCCCATTTCGTCATTATTCCAGGATAAGTATGAGTGCCAACACCTTTTATTTCTAACTCTTCAAAAAAATCTCGTGCTCGAAGTTGAGGTGATTCAAGTAATTTTTTTTCATTATGTACGGCACCAGCACAAACAGAGGCAGACTGTAATAAATGGAATAGTTGATCGTTATCCCACCCCTGTGTGTATCGTGCTAGTGCATCATTTAATTCTTGTTCATATAACTTACGTTTAGCGAGTGATTTAAATCGTTCATCATTTAGCAAGTCATGCGCATTGAGTGTGATGCATAGTGAATTAAATTCTTCATCATTGGTGCAGTCGATAGCAATCCATGAATCTTCTCCTTTTGTAGGATAAATAGAATGTGGTGCATGTTCCCGATGAAGATTTCCTTGAGGATCTGCTACTCTATTGTTCATTGTATAGTCCAATATCCACTCGCC
>JAKUNM010000044.1:0-2358 GCA_022451865.1 Dehalococcoidia bacterium | reverse complement strand
CATTTCTATTTGTTGTCCTACACCGGTAATCTCTCGATGAACTAGTGCTGAAGTGACAGCGAATGCACCCATTACTCCAGCCAGAGCATCTGCTGTAAATGCATCACCAGTTTCATCGGGTGTACCATCTGGATACCCTCTCAGCCAATGATGTCCGATCATACCTTCTACATGTGTACCAAAAGCACGGTAGTTTTTATAAGGACCACTTAATCCGAAAGCAGGCATGCGAAGCATGATTAATTTTGGATTTATTTCTTTGAGCTGTTCATAAGTAATATTTGCACGTTCGATAGTCATTGGAACATTATTTTCTACTAATACATCAACTTTTTCGATAAGTCGTAAAAACGCCTCTCGTCCTTCAGGTGTCATAATGTCACAGGACATTGATTTCTTATTACGTGCATGGGAATTAAAACTCGAGTTTCTGTTCCAAGGATCAAGACCTGGAGTAGTTTCAGGATTAATACCCCCAGCCAGAATTCCCAATTTTGCAGTATTTTCTTGATCTGCAGTATTGATAATTCTTTCTGCACCTCTTGTATACGGTTGAATTGTTGTAGTGGGTTCAACTCGTATTACTTCAGCTCCCCATTCACCCAAAAGTTGAGTAACATGAGGGCCAGCCCAAACGACTGTGATTTCAGCAACTCTGTAACCATCTAATGGCAAAAAGTTTTCAGTAGTCATTTGTTTCCTTTTATTAGATTATTCCGTTTTTTTTCATTTCATCGATATCTTTTTTTGTAAATCCAATTTCTGCGTAAATTTCATTATTGTGTTCACCTAATAATGGAGCACGCAATGGTTTTTTTCGCGAAGTTTCTGAGAGTAAAATCTGCCGGCCTGTGTAGACAGCAGATCCTGCAACAGGGTGGTCTATAGTATCCCAGACTTCTCGACTTCTATAATGCTCATCTTCAATAAGGTCTTTTGTAGTATAAATTGCTCCACCAAGTAGACCAATTTCTTGTGTTTCTGCAATTGCTGTTTTTTTATCTCTATTTATTAACCATGCCATCCAAGAACCTTCTAATTCCGATGCAAATTCTTGTGAGAAAAGATGGGGTTGTTTTTTGGCATCCGGATGATCTTTGAGATCAGGACGTCCAATTAAGTCTAATGCAGCAGGAAATCTGCGAGTCCCAGATGCAAAAATATTTGCATATCCATCTGAAGTCATTCTGGGACCTGATGCTGGGCGTGCTCCGGGTGGTTGTCTTTTTGCTATGTAACCTGTGTAAGAAGTTCCAGTCGTAAAAGATGTTCGCCTATCTCTAAAGCCTGCCTGCGCTTCATAAATTGCCTGATCTATATGATCACCTCGCCCTCCACGAATTATTCTTAGTCTTGCAGCAATGCATGCAAATGCAGTAGCTATACCTGCATGATATTGCGCGATGTTTCCCCCGCTTTTTATAGGTTCACGTAATGCAGATCCATTTGCATGTAATGGTCCGCCTAGAGCTTGGAGTACAATTTCTGAAGCCTTATAATCTTTCCATGGGCCGGATTGTCCGAAAGGAGTTATGGAGGCCATTATCAAATCTTGGTGATCTTTTTCTAATGTTTGGTAACTTAAGCCCCAATTCTCCATTTGCCCCGGTGCAAAACTTTCTATAACAATGTCAGTTTTATCGATAAATTTCTTGATGATATTAACTGCATTTTCTGATTCAAAATTTAACGTAATTGATTTCTTATTAGTGTTGAGATGAAGGAATAATAGTGACGTTTCAACATTAGGAATGTCATCCTTATAAGGACCTTGATGTCTTGCCGAATCACCTTCCAGTGGTTCGATTTTAACGACATCTGCTCCGTATTCTGCAAGAAGTTTGCCGGTGAATGGACCCGCAACATTATTAGATAATTCGAGGACTCGGAGGCCTTCTAGTAATTGATGCATAGCTTCCTACAATTGCTAAATTTATCGATTCTAATTTGGTGTTGAAGGTAACATGTTCCTAGAAAAAATGTTGTATTGCGGTATCACTTTCATAATTTTATCGATGGTAAACTTAATGAAGTTATAGTGAGGAGATGATGTGTCAAAGATTTCTCAAGAGACAAGCGATATAGAAATACTGGCTCCAAACAATGAGAAAGTTCGACTTGGAGATCTATGGTCCAAGTCTCCTGTATTAATAGTGCTTGTCCGTCATTTCGGTTGCCAATTTTGTCGTGAGCAGATACATGATTTACGAAATGCATGGAAGAAAATTTTGTCTTTAGGAGTTACGCCTATAGTTATTGGTAACGGTACAGCTTTGATGGCTCAAGATTTTGTTGAGGAAACTGGATTAACTGTCTCTTTGTACACAAACCCTGAAAGAAATGTCTATGACGCCCTTG
>JAKUNM010000043.1 GCA_022451865.1 Dehalococcoidia bacterium | reverse complement strand
AGAAAAGCATAACCTTGTCTCTAGTATTGCTGCACAATGGCAAGATTTGGAAAAGTTATCGGATTTAGCGAAAGCATTTCCAAAGATCATCATAATTTTAGATCATGCAGGAACTCCAACAGAGCGTAGTAACGAATATTTTAAGAACTGGCGATCAGGAATGCATAAAATTTCCGATATCGACAATATAATATGTAAAATTTCTGGGCTCGGAATGGGTGATAATACATGGACGATTGAATCAATTCGACCTTACGTTGAGACTTGCATCGAATTCTTTGGCGTTGATCGATCATTGTTTGCGACAAATTGGCCCGTGGATAGTCTTTGGAGTTCATATGGCGATGTAGTCAATGCTTATCGCGAAATAACAAAAGGGTTTTCTCCTACTGAAATTGAACAGTTATTTTCAAAAAATACTGAAGAAATTTACAATATTTAAAATATTAACGCATACCCATATAGCAAATGAATTTGATTTCGCTCCATAAGCACTGCACAATTAACTGCATATAGAAAGATTCATATGCAGGAATCAATATCAACAAGCAACACTCCAATACTTCAAGTTAAAGAACTTGTGAAACAGTTTGGAGGTAATCGTGCAGTGGACCATGCAACTTTTGATGTGGAGAATCGATCTATTACAGGTTTAATTGGACCCAATGGTGCGGGTAAAACGACATGTTTTAATTGCATCGCTGGTGCATTGTCGCCAAATGATGGCAGTATAATATTTGATGAATATAATATTACAGGCTTACCCCCGTACCGTATTTTTGATCGTTCCTTGATTAGAACCTTCCAAATCCCTCAAGAATTGGCACAAATGAGTGTTTTAGAAAATTTAATGCTCGCACGAAAAGGGCAGGATGGTGAACGATTATGGCAAGCATGGTTTCATCCAAATAAAATTGCAATCCAAGAAAACGAACTCCAAGAATCAGCCTTAGAAATATTAGATCTCGTCGATCTCTATCAACATGCACATGAAACAGCATCTAGCCTTTCTGGAGGTCAACGAAAACTGCTTGAATTGGCCAGAGCTCTCATGGGTCAACCACGAATGATATTGCTCGATGAACCAAGTGCAGGGGTCAATCCGACATTAGCAAGAAAATTATCAGAGCATATCGAAATGATCAGAAGCAAACTCGGAATCACTTTTTTGTTAATCTCACATGACATGGATATTATTGAGAGGATTTGTGACAAAGTAATTGTCATGACAAGTGGCCATGTTCTTCTAGAAGGTACAGCCAATGAAGTTTTTTCTAACAGTGAAGTACAAAATGCATATTTGGGAAGTCAATATAGATGACAGCTTTATTATCTGTTAATGAAGTCAGTACAGGTTATGCAGAACTAGAAATTGTTCACAAGGTATCTATCCAAGTTGATAAAGGTGAGATTGTCACCATTATTGGACCGAATGGTGCTGGTAAATCAACATTACTTAAAGCAATAGCTGGAGTACTAACAAAATTCGAAGGAACCGTTACTTTAAATCGACAAAATGTGACAACATTTTCTGCCTCGAATATGGTGACTGTTGGTGCATCTTTTGTTCCACAAACAGATAATATTTTCCCTTCACTTTCAATAAAAGAAAATTTAGAAATGGGTGGATTTCTACGAAGCTCTGGAGTAAGTGAACGAATAAACGAAGTATTATCAATGTTTCCAGAACTACAAAAAAGACCAAATGAAAAAGCTGGAAACCTATCTGGAGGTCAACGACAAGCCCTCGCAATTAGCCGTGCATTAATGCTTGATCCGGTGCTGTTGATGTTGGATGAACCGACGGCTGCACTTTCACCAGTGCTTCGTGAAGAGATTTTCGATCGAATTGATGTAATTCGAAAAACTGGTGTAGCAATACTGATGGTAGAACAAAATGCAAAAGAGGCACTTTTAAGATCTGATAGAGGTTATGTCCTTGTGGCAGGAGAATTAGTATTGGAACAAACAGGACCTGAGCTCGTAGCAAATCCAGATGTTGGTCGTCTGTTTCTAGGAGCAGAACGAAATCCTCAAATACATAACGAAGGAAATTAATGGATATATTACAACTGTTAATTATTGGAATCATTGTTGGTTCAATTATAGGCCTCGGTGCAATGGGATTAACTTTGTCTTACGGTGTAATGAAATTTGCCAATTTTGCTCACGGAGACTTCATGACTCTTGGTATGTTTTTAGCATATATCGTCATAAGTGACTTGGGTTGGGGGACAAGTCCTATCGGAAATTTCTCTTTCGGATTTGGATTGATACCTGCAATTATTCTCGCAATTTTCGGAGTTGGTTGTTTTGCGATTGTCACAGATCATTTTGTTCATAGACATCTACGCATGCGTGGATCAGGCATAATAACTATGGCGATCGCATCATTGGGCATTGGAATTATGTTGCGTGCAATTATCCAAATGGTTTGGGGCCCTACTGCTTTCAGATTTTCCACCGGTATCAATACTGCACTTACATTACCAGGTGACCTCAAAATCAAGCCTGATCAAATCTTCATATGTGCAATTACATTGCTCTGCACTATTGGACTTTATATTTTGCTGTACAGAACAAAATTGGGGAAAGCTATGCGTGCAACATCGGACAATTCAGAATTAGCATCTATCGCAGGCATTAATACCGATCGTATCCGAATGGCCACTTGGGGTATTTCAGGTGGACTAACAGCAATTGCAGGAATCATGCTTGCAATACAATCTCAACTTCGTTTTGATACTGGCTTCACATTTTTACTACCGATGTTTGCAGCAGTTATCCTTGGTGGCATTGGAAATCCATGGGGTGCATTGTTAGGTGGTCTAATAGTGGGTATTACACAAGAATTAGCCACTGAATGGATTAATCCAGGCTTTAAGCCTGGTGTTCCCTTTGTTCTCTTAATTGCAATGCTACTGTTCCGACCTCGAGGGATCTTTGGATCATCAATATGAGGAAAATTTTATGATTACCCCAGAACCCATAATTTTAGTAACCTTCATTGGAGCAACCAATTGGGGTGTCGGATTCCTTACAACTGTGGCAATTTTTGCAATAGTTGCATTAGCTCTTAATCTACAGTGGGGCTACACAGGTATATTTAACTTTGGAGTCGTAGCATTTTTTATGGTAGGTGCCTACACAAGTGCATTACTTACATTGCCACCTCCTAGTAGATTTGAAAGCCATATATTGGGATTAGAATTACCCATTTTAATGGGATGGTTTGCCGGTGCGTTAGCAGGTGGACTACTAGCATTAATTATTGGCTTGCCGACTTTAAGGCTTCGTAGAGATTTTTTGGCGATTGCGACAATTGGAGTTGCGACAATAATACGAAGCATTGCAAATACCACTGAGGGTTTTGTGAACCGTGGAAGTGGATTAAATGGAATCCCTCGATTTCTTAATGATTTTACAAGTGCATCAGACTATAAATGGGTTTTATTAGTAATAATGCTAGTCATGTTAAGTGCAGTTTATTTTGGTTTACAAAGGGTAACTGCCGCACCTTGGGGAAGAGTCCTTCGTGCAATACGTGATAACGAAGATACTGCAATGGCTGCAGGGAAACATACAGTCTCATTTCGGATGCAAGCCTTTGTACTTGGTGGTGCAATAATGGGCTTAGCTGGTGCTTTATGGGCCCATCGAACAGGATCTATTTCACCTACAGCTTTCAATGATTTATTCGGTACATTTGTAATTTGGACTATGGTCATGGTCGGAGGTAGCGGTAATAACAAAGGTGCAATAATTGGAGCTTTAGTAGTTGGTTTTTTCTGGTTTGGTACACCGCTAATACAAGAAGATTTACCAGATTTTCTTGGTACTCGTGTCTTTCAGTTGCGTGAACTAACAGTAGGATTATTAATTGTACTTTTCCTTCTTCTTCAACCACATGGTCTAATCCGTGAAAAAGCACAGGTTTCTAGGTTTATCACTGAGAGAAAAAGTATCAATCAACAACAGATTAAATAAAAGAGGAGGTGGTTTTTCAACCACCTCCTCTAATCTCATTTTTGAGATTTAATCAATACTAAATGGAATAGATTCTATTTCAACAATCTCTCCACCATCATATTTCCAAATTCCAACAAAGCCTGATGTAACATCTCCAGCTGCATCCCAATTAAGGGTAGTGGCAGCACCTTCATAGTTAACATCATCACCATCACTTGCAGCTTCAAGTCCATCAGCAACTGAGTCAGCACCAGGCATCACCATAGTTCCACCCGGATTACCAATTTCAAGTAATGCTGTAGATAAGTCAGCACCTTCAAGTGAATCTGCATATGATGCAGCAAGTGCAATAGCAATCACAGCGTCATATGCTTCACGTACGAAAGGACGAGTTGGTAGACTACCATATGCTGATTCATAAGAAGCGTTCCATGCAGCTAGAGCAGCTGAACTGTCATCTGATGCAGGAGCAGTACCTTTTGAACCATCGATAGCTGACCCAATTCCGTCAATTAGATCCTGTGATTTAGTACCATCAACAAATAAAAATTTGTCATAAATACCGTTTTCAAGAGCTTCTCTTACGTATATTAGTGCTTGTGTAGGATATCCAATTGCTATGAGATATTCTCCACCGGAAACACTTTGTAATTCAGCTAGATATGAAGCTTGACCATCTTCGTATGCAGCACTTTTCACTGTCCCACTGAAATTCGTTTCAAAAACTTCAGCAAGACCTTGTCCATAAGCGCTGTTTTCATATAGGACTCCAACAGAACTAATTCCTTCATCTGCTGCAAGTTGTGCTAATACAACTCCTTGTGCAGCATCTGAAATAGTACTACGGAGCAAGTATCCATTGTCGTCAATTCCTGTAAGTGCTGGAGAAGTACCGGACGGAGTAATCGTCACGACTTCGGCCGCGATTGTTACGCTCTCAGCAACTGCAGCAGTAATACCACTAGCGAGTGGTCCCACTATTGCGTGTACACCTTCAACATCTACAAGACGTCTAGCTTCTTCAACTGCTTTCGTTTCATCTAAACCAGTATCACCAGTAACTAAAACAACATCCTGTCCGTTAACACCACCAGCATCATTAATATGTTGAATAGCCAGTTCTGCACCAGTCTGAATTTCTGGTCCAAATTCAGCTAACGGCCCTGAAAAGTCAGCTAAGAAAGCAATCTTAAGCTGTTCACCTTCATCACATGCTGCTGTCGCCAAAGTAAGTAAAGATAAAACAATACCTACGAGGACTAGCTTTACCATGCTATGAAAATTTTGCACATATCTCATTTCATTCCTCCCTCCACAAGGGGCATATTTGGACGATTCTTACCATGATTTGAGTAAAGATCGCAAATAAATATACTCACAAGTTCTGAAAGTTATTGTATCGCCAGTATTGCCAAATATTATTTTTTACTCAACATAACAAATAATAAATTAACTCAGAGCATTAGTTTATTGAGTAAATTACGTGTTTCAGGGAAATTTAATATTTTTATTGTAATTATCTTATTCTTTTCCAAGCATTCGCATTTTTTCGACGAGGAAAAATTTCCGGATGTATTATTTCACTCAAAATTTCAATACCCTCAATTATCCGTGGGCCTGGACGACTAAAATACGCTGAACCATCAACAGCATATATTTGACCTGTGTATTTTTGCCAAAATTCATTTTTTTGAAGAATAGAAAATTCATTAATAGTTTTTTCGAGATCGAAACCGCATACCATTAAGACTATTATATTTGGTTGTGCGTCTAATATTTCTGTTTCGCTAACGACTATAGAAGGAGTTTTTATCTTCCCCAATGCATTAATACCACCAGCAATTTCAATCATTTCAGGAACCCAATGCCCACCTATAAAAAACGGATCAAGCCATTCAAGTCCTAATACAATAGGGGAATTATCAATATTATTAATTTTTTCTTTAATAATATTGATTCTTCGAAATGAATCAGCAACTATTGCATTTGCTTGATATTCAGTATCTGTTTTTTCGCCAATACCAATGATTGTTTCTAAAATCTCTTCCACAGTAGAGGGTTCAAATGAGAGTACTGTTTGCAAGCCATTTAATTCTTTTATGCTTTTTTCAACCAGATCATATGAAACAGCACACACTTTACATAATTCTTGGGTAAGTATGAGATCTGGATTTGCAGATTTTAACGCTTCATTATCAAGTGCATAAATACCAGAACCTGAATGTACTTCATTACCTTCGAAAAAAGATTCTGTGATGTGCTGATTAATTTCATACGAACTACTCGTAGAATGATCGAATAAACTTTTTGTAACCACGGTAATGCCATCGATTTCGGGTGGGTAATCACATTCATGTGTTATCCCCACAAGATTATCACTAAGTCCTAAAGCACAAACAATTTCAGTCGTGCTAGGTAGTAATGAACAAATTCTTAATGTAGAAGACATTCGCTATAACTCCAGAATATATATTGAATATAATATGTAAAATTGATTAACTGAATGAATTTTTTTCAATCGGATTTTTAAAACTGAGTTTTCCGCTAAGGAGAGTACATGATTCGTAATTTGGTTTTATTTACCGCAATGTTGTTACTGACTATTTCCTGTTCAAGTGATTCTGAACAGGAATCTGACCAGGTTTCGACTATTCAGATACCACAAACTATTGACAAAATTACACCAGACTTAAATATGCGCGACTTAAAAGTTGCAAAGGATCAAATGTCAAATCGCTTGATTGAACTTGGCTGGAATAAACCAACAAATTCCAGTGCGACATATAGTATCGCATCCGACTTGAAAGCTATTGATATAAAAGTTGTAAAGGATGGAATTTCTAAAGCAGAAGAATATTTAGGTAATTATGGGCCTTTAAAGGTTTTTATTATTGGTACTGATGTTGAGGCAGCAAATGTGCTTGCAAAAGAGTTTTGTGAATGGGCTTATGACAGAGATAGGTTTGACTATTGCTTTAATGAAGACCAAGGAAATGAAATAAGAGAGATAGCTAAACACGAAGGAAACAATGGATTTGCTCAACATTCTAGAGGGCGAGAAATCCCTAATCAATCTTTCGTCGTTGGGAATCCACACAAGTACTCTGAAGAAGGTTACAAAATAGCCATTCATGAATATGTTCATATATATCAAAATGCTCATATATATGAAGAAGGCATGCCTATATGGCTTGAAGAGGGAAGTGCTGAATATTTAGCTCAGCAGTTATCAGGTAATTATCAAAGTTTTCTAAGGCAAAGCATAAAAGATACTAAACGATTACGAAGAGAACATTCAGATATTCAAATTAAAGATATTGCAACTAGTCAGTTAAGAGAAAAAATCCAGGAAAAGTGTGATGATTATTGCACTTGGGTTTTGCAATATAAAACAGGTGCAATTGCTACAGCATTTCTTATAAGTCAAACCTCTCTTGATTATTTTTATAAAACCTATATTCCTAGTATTTTTTATCTTGGCGAAGGGAAAGCATTTGAAAGTTCTTTTGGAGTCACTTTCGATGAATTTTACGTAATTTTTGAAGAATTTTTAAATAAATCTGACGAAGAGCAAGAAAATATTTTAAATTCCAATTCAAGTTTCCGATCATTACCCGAACTAGGTGTAAAAGTGGAGTATTCTGATCAGGTTAAATTATGGGGTGAGAATTGCACGAATGACCCTTTTTATGGGACAGTCGAAATACCGATAATAGACTATTTTAATAATCTAGAAGTTAAAAGTCGGGACGTCAGTCGTAACGAAACATATTCATTTCGAGATGGCGATAAAGTCGCGAGAAACGGGCCATTTACTACTTGGTACTTCGAAATGTTCTTGCAAGATGTTTCAAGCAATGTCCCTGAAAAATTCGAATCAATTTCTTTCGGATCACATCCTGAGTACTTTTGGGAAGACTACGTTAATTATGTAGTTACCGTATGTGAGACATTCCATGGCCGAGACACCTTAAGGGACGCGATGCTCGCCCATTCCAAATTAATGAACTGGCGAACTAGCTGGCCGGGGCATGCTTCAAAATGGGAGCCATTCCCATACATTGAAACGGGCCGTGAAGTGTTCAAGGCACCTAGTCCCAGCGGCCTTGAACACTATACGAAATACATAACAGCATCAGGAGTCATTATTGTAGGAGGAGAAAAAGTACCAGCTCGCGCAATGCTGGCTGCATATGATCGTGTGAATTATATGCTCTCTGCTCGACCAGAGTTTCACGCCATTCTTAAAGAGAACAACGTGCGTATATCTTTATTTGGACCAGGTTCAGAAAGCACAACCTCTGAACTACCAGAATTCGAAGGTCTGGACGAGCCGGGCGGATTTTCAATGGGAGTCACTGATGCTGCAATGACTGCCAACGCAGGGTGGTTGTGCTACCCAGGAAATCCAGATAGGGGTGGTGATCCTGTCATGCATGAATTAGTTCATTCACTTAACGGCATTGTCTTTGAGCAAATAAACGAGTTGTATTTCTATGAGCGAATATATGACCTTGCACTGTCAGCTATCGACAAGGGGATATTTTCCACCAACTATACGCAGAACCTTGAAGATGGCGAGCAACAAGGTATGAAACATTACGTTGGAGAATACTGGGCCATGACAGTTGAAGGTTATTTAATGGACATGGAAGGATTTAAGAATTCGCACGATACGCATGAATGGATCAAGGAGAATGATCCTGAGTTATACGATTTGATTATCAGATATTTCCCGACACAAAAATGGGACCAGTGCACTGGAGAACT
>JAKUNM010000042.1 GCA_022451865.1 Dehalococcoidia bacterium | reverse complement strand
AGAATTCAATTTTTTCTTCATAAGCATTTTGTGCCATATTCAAAAAAATTTTATCTTGGGTTAGACTCTCCAACATAACTTTGCCCCATCGCTCGTAATATTTTCGACCGCCTTCATATTGCAATATAAATGCCCATTGCCTTCTAAAACGAGTGTAATCATCACCATCTCTTTTAACTTCCCAAGCATGCCAAGTATTTACAAAAGCTTGTTGCACTAAGTATCGAAACCGCATTAACTCATTTTCAGAAAGTGTTTCAAAAGCATCTTGACCTTTCCACCATAAATTAGATGTACTCTCATCTGATGCGATAGAAAGGATATAGTCCATTTGCAATCGTTGATTTGCAAAAAGAAATTGTCTCTCTGAATCTTTATGCTGTATTCGTAATTGACTTGCCAAAAAAATAGCAACTGCTAACGTTGCTATGCTCGTACCAATTTGAGCAATGATAGAAACAGCCTCCCAGTTCATCATTTTTCCTTAATCTAATTGAGACTATCCTATAGAAATCATGATCATTTTGAAATACTGCTTGCACGAGACTCCATCGCCGACTAGCCCCCCCATACATATAGGGAGGCACCCAACCTCGCAACCTCCACCCCCCTCTTGAGTGCATGATGGTGTTGCAGATCCATTTAGCTGTTGTTCTACGAAATCCTATGAATCTTTTTTTGGAAACATGGCAACGAACTGGCAACGTTTTTTTTTGAAATAGCAATTTGAGCCTATGAAATAGGGCTTTGTGTGATTCACTGAGTAATCACCACCATTTTTCGAAATGCAACGATGTTCTTTTTACATCTAAACTGAGAAGAATTTCTACAGATTGATCAATCATTTCAGATGGTCCACATATGAAAAAATCTTGTGGGTCTTCAGTGATAAATGTTCCTATAGCATCACGATCAATACGCCCAAAATTATAATTTTTTTGAGTGTCAATTTCTTTTGTAATCCAATAATTACATTTCAATTGATCAAATTCTAATTCCAAATCATCAAGCTCTGTTTGGAAGATATGCTCTTCACTTGAAGATGCACTATATAACAAGCGAACAGCAACGTCAGAAGATGTTTTACAAATAAAACGTAGAATACTCATTAGTGGAGTAATCCCTATACCTCCAGCAATCAGTACTATGTGATGTGACAAATCTTCGTGGTAGTAACAGTCTCCTTGGCCTCCGATAAGTTCTACTTCCTGACCAATTTTTGCTGAGTAATTTAAAAAATGAGATACTTTGTTATAAGAAGATTCCTTAATCGCTAATTCAATAAAGTTTTTTTCTAACGGGGTAGATGTAATCGAGTACCCACCGATCTCAATATTTCCATCAATTTCGATATATAAATCCACCCATTGTCCAGGATGAAAATCCAGAGAAACAGCCGTAGTAAATTTGATTATTTTTGTTGTAGGTGATCCTTGTTGTATCTCTACAATTCTTGCATGTACCACGATTTCTCCCCAAATATTTATATGGAGCGTAGAATAATAGAATCTTAGCAACGTTGCAGCTATTGGAAGTAACAAATATGAAAAATGGACCTTTAAATAATATTCGTGTCCTCGAATTCTCACTAATTGTCGCAGGACCATTTCTTGGAATGAATCTTGCTGATCTAGGTGCAGATGTTATCAAAGTTGAACCTCTGGAAGGTGAAGCGCGCCGTCAAACTGGAACAATACCAGGGACTAGCAAAATATTTCAATGGGTAAATAGAGGGAAACGAACTTTACAAATTAATCTTAAACATCCTCTAGCAAAGCAATTCATACATGAAATGATTAAGTCCATCGATGTCGTAGTCATTAATTATAGACCAGGTGTACCAAAACGTCTCGGGATAGATTACCCAACACTTGCATCAATAAATCCACAGTTAATTTATGCAAATATTAGCGGTTTTGGTTCAGAAGGTCCTCTAGCAAATGATTCTGGTGCCGACATGACAGCACAGGCCTACTCTGGCGCAATGGCTGCAGATGGAAAAATTGACCAATATGATGCACCTGAAATGATCGCAGGTATTTCTTTAGGAGATACAGCGGCTGGTCTTGGTGCAGCAATGGGAGTATGCGCTGCTTTATTTCATCGAGAGAAAACAGGTGAAGGTCAATATCTTGAATCGTCACTAGTAGGGGGAGCAATGGCACTAGAAGGTGGCACTACTATGCGAGAAGCTGAAACAGATAAAAGCAGCAGATCTATTATCTTAGAACGATACAAAGAAATTCGTGACAAAGGTGGCAATTATAAGGATTTAATTGGAGCAAGAAAATCTCTCACCCCACTCCGTAGAGGGATGAATTACTGGTGTGGATATAATGCCAAAGATGGAGCACTAGTAATCAGTGCAAATACAGTAGGTGGTCGAATCCAAGTACGCGAATCACTGGGGATAACTGGAATGGGTGATGATGACCTCAATATAGATATACATGATCCGAATTTCCTTACTCGCGTAGAAGAAGAACATCTACAAATAGCAAATATAATCAGGACAAAAACAGTAAGTGAGTGGATGCAAATATTTAGAAAAAAAGGGGCTCCTGTTGCTCCTGTATTGTTACCAGAAGAAGTATCTGAAGATGAACAGGGAAAATTTTATTTCCAAGAGTTGATGCATTCCGTAACTGGAGCGGAAAAACAGGTTAAACCGATTGTTTCATTTTCAGTAACACCTTCTAACATATCGAGTTCAGCCGATATGCCAGGAGATCATGTTGAGGAAATCCTTAGAGAATATGGTCTCTCCAGTGAACAAATACAAGTGATGAAAGACGAAACGGTAATCAACGAATAGACATACTATCCACGAGGAAGACCTAATCCTCTAGTAGCAATTACATTTCGTTGAATTTCAGAAGTCCCACCAGCAATTGTGCGTGGAATAGTAGTCACATATTCTCTAGTTGCTTTTCCAGATCTTGCAGCCCAAGTAGAGTCATCCCAAACATTGGAATAGAGACCATATAATCGGACTTCCGTCCTAGCAGTTCTCTGTACTGCTTCATAAAGTGACATTTGTAACATTGAGGCTTCGTAATTTGGCACAACTCCTCTTGCCTGTAATGATACGACTCGAAATGCCATATTAAATGCTATTTCAGTCTCTATATATCTTTCAGCCATATCCAAACGTACCGATGTCATATCCTTCTTTACAGCTTTTTGTTGACCTTCATCAGAATGTATATATTCATTAATTTCATTAAATTCCCTTCGAAAAGCTACAGCTTGACGAATACGAGAACGTTCAAAATCCATGAGTGTGACAGCCACATACCATCCACGATTTTCTTCCCCCACACGGTTTTTAACTGAAACATGCACATCTTCAAAAAATGTTTCATTAAAATGGTGTTCATCGGCCATATTAATTAATGGTCGAACAGTAACACCAGGAGCACGGAGATCTACTAATAAAAAGGAAATACCACGATGCTTAGGTGCATCCGGATCTGTTCGAACTAACAATGCCATATATTCAGCATTATGAGCATTGGATGACCAAATCTTTTGGCCATTAATTATATATTCATCACCATCACGAACTGCACGAGTTTGAAGTGAAGCTAAATCTGATCCAGCACCAGGCTCAGAAAACCCTTGTGCCCAATTGGTTTCACCTGTCAAAATACGAGTCAGATGCTCTTCTTTAAGTTCATCACTACCATGAACAATAATAGCAGGACCGATTTGAGAAATTTCTTGGCCACCAACCATAGGTGCATCATATTTTGCCAATTCATGATTCAGAATGAACTGCTCCATAGGTGTGAGCCCTGCACCGCCATATTCTTTTGCCCAACCCGGTGCAATCCATCCTCTGTCAGCAAGTGATTTAGTCCATTCATTCGCTAATGCAACCTGACCAGAATCAGGAGAATGTCTATCTTCAGTCCATTGGCCAGCGCCTAAACTATCACGACGGTATCGGTCTGGTAGTTCTGATTCGATAAAACCTTTAACTTCCTCACGAAATGACTGTTGCGTTGAATTATCTTCCCAGTCCATATATTCATCCTTGCACTAGTATCAATTAAGTTATTTTTTCACATACCAACTTAGTAATTCTACCAACAGTGGTGGAATATACGAGTATCTTACAATAGTTTTTGGATGATTAGCTATCTTATTTAACTGCTTCCCAATCTCATAAAGATGTATATCATAGATCCCTAAAGAGAATATTGAAATAATTAGGGGCAAAACAAATGTTTAGTAATACTTCTGGAAATAGTGCGAGCAAGACACTTGCGCAGACCGTGTTCCCACAACATGCAATGTTACGTGACATAGCATTAGTTGTAGTAGGTTCGTTATTCATAGCGCTAACAGCACAAATTTCAATCCAAATTCCTATTGGACCAGTACCAATCACAGGACAAACTTTTGGTGTACTACTAATCGGGGCACTACTGGGTTCACGTTTGGGTGCTTTGTCATCAGTTCTATATATTGCAGAAGGTTTACAATTCCCCGTCTATGCTAACGCGACATTCGGTTGGGCAGTCTTAACTGGAGCAACTGGTGGATACCTTCTCTCTTTCCCCATTGCTGCATTTCTAGTTGGTTGGTTAGCAGAAAGAGGTTGGGATCGCAGACCAGCAAAGCTTTTACTAGCAATGGTTGCAGGAAACATAATTATTTATCTTTTTGGTGTCCCATGGTTAATTAACAGCATCGAAGGTACAACTCTAAGTCAAGGTCTTCAGTGGGGACTAATACCATTTATCCCTGGAGATCTTGCCAAAATTTTCGCTGCAACCTCTCTTGTTCCAGCTGGTTGGATAGGCTTGAATGCTTTGAAGGTTGGCGCAAATCAATCCCTTGATGAAGACACTACCTTTTCATCACTTCAAATTGGTCGTGAAACTACAGTAGCAGCCTTCATTCTTTTGATATCAGGAGTTATAGCATTCTTTAGCGTATCTACGAATTATGGATTAGCTATAATAATATCTGGTGGCATCACTATATCTGCTTTCCAACTTCTAAATCGTGGATATCTATCTTCAGCAATTACACAAATTATAGTTTTTGCTAGTGCCTCATTTGGAGGGTTAGTTGCATTAGTACACTTAGTAAGTTTTGAAGATCAGCTGAAAATATCTAATACTGATTTAGTGGTGATAATAGGTATTTTTGCCTCTATCATACTTTTAGTTTCTCTCATCCCAAAAATGAAAAAAGAGACTGTTCCTAAAGAAAATTAGTATTTCTATTGATTATGATCGAAAGTGAAAAAACTATAAGTAATATGAGAAGTGCCGTGACGGCACTTCTCGAAATTTTAGATGCTGAGCAATTACTCCAACTCTGTCATCCTTTCGATACAAAAAACGAAAATGAACGACAGAGATGGTATTACACACCAAATGTTCAATCAGCTCTTTCACTTTCAAATCTCAACCCGATTCAACAGCAAGCAGCACTCCGACTTCTAGCGACTGGTCTTTCATCAGAAGGATTCTCAACCGCTACAACAATTATGGGATTCGAAAACGTTCTCGACATGCTAGAAGGATGGACGGAACATAGTATTGTTGAAAGAAAAATTCGTGGAAGAGATCCAAATAGATACTACATTCGAATTTTCGGAGATCCCAATAGAGATCAACAGTGGTCATGGAGTTTTAACGGGCACCACTTACTTGTCCAATTCACTATCATTGATGGTAAATATCTATCCAACACTCCAACATTTTTTGGAGCAAATCCAGCAAAAGTTCAATTAGTTGGATCAAATTACGTACGACCTTTGGCAGCAGAGGAAGACATTGCCAGAAAACTCCTTAATGAACTGGATGAAGAACAAGTTAAACTAGCAGTTATCTCACCAATAGCACCATACGATATTATTCAAACCAATAATCCAGTAGTCCAAGAAAATATCGTACTACCACAACCCGGATATAAAATGATGGGGCAAAATGAAACCGAAGAAGTGATTGCAAATTTTAGACAAAGAATAGAAAACTTGGGATTGCAAGATGAACACTTAGAGAGATTAAAGTATAGTTCAATACAACCTAAAGGGATCTCCGTATCACAATTGGACTTTACTCAGCGAAAACTACTATCTCAACTTCTTAATCAGTACATCAACCGTATGCCTGAAGAGATAGCAAAATTTGAAAAAGAAAAAATAACATCAAATTTTGATTCAATATACTTCGCATGGGCAGGAGAGTTAGAAATTAATCAGCCACATTATTACCGAATACAAGGTAAACGGCTATTGGTGGAATATGACAATACGCAAAACGGTTCAAATCATATCCATTCAGTGTGGAGAGACCCTGAGGGTGATTATGCTCAAGATCTATTAGGTATGCATTACAATACCCAACATTAATACAAGATCTCGAATCAAGTTAGTTTAGACAACGACATCATACTTGGTTTTCCATGAACCAATTTCTGCCCTCTCATACCCAAGATGATCTCTTAAGGTTGTCCCAGAGTATTCTTTTCTAAACACTCCACGTTTTTGTAATTCGGGAATCACGAATTTTACAAAGTCTTCAAAAGCCCCAGGCTGGTGTGTAGCACCAATGACAAAACCATCACACGCAGGTGCATGAAACCATTCTTCCATTTGATCAGCAACTTCTTTAGGTCCACCAACCCAGGTATTTCTATCACTTAAGAGACCACGTCTTGTAATTTGCATGAAATCTCTAGGTGTTGGATTTTTTACTCCTGAAGAAATTACTCTGTCACGCATGGCTTGCATACCTTGTAAACCTTCTACTTCTTCATCAGAAAAAGGTTCATCAATACCTTTAGTAGCAAAGTCAAAATTCAAAGCTTCAGAAAGTAACAGAAGTTGGTCCATGTCATTACCTAGAAGTTCATAAGCAGCCCGCTTATCTTCCGCCTCAGCTTTAGTTTCAGCGACTATCGGATAAAAAAGTGTCGTGATCTTCATGTGGTCTGGATTTCGACCAGCTTCTGCAGCAGCATTTTTTAGAGCGGCGTACTCTACTTTGCCAATTTCAAGACTAGGATATCCAGTAAAGATTAATTCTCCCCAACGTGCTGCAAATTGCTTGCCACGGGTACTACCACCAGCTTGAATCACCACAGGTCTACCTTGAGGAGTACGTGGAACTGTAAAAGGTCCACGAGAACTTAAATATTTACCTTTATAATCAATACGGCGAACTTTATTGGGGTCTGCATATATATTGTTTTCTTTATCAGCAATAATTGCGTCATCATCCCAAGAATCCCAATGACCTAACACTGCTTCACAAAATTCATCAGCCATGTCATAACGGGTATCATGTTCCATATGAGAATCTCTTCCCATGTTACGAGCTTCATTATCATTTACAGAAGTGACTACATTCCATGCCGCTCTACCGTTAGTCATTAAATCTAAAGTTTGAAAAAGTCTTGCAACGTGAAATGGTTCAAAATAAGTAGTGGAATAAGTAGCACCTAATCCGAGATGTTTAGTAACTGCAGCCATCGACATTAAACATGTGACCGCATCGAGTTTGGTGCATCGGATTCCATTTTTAACTGTTTCGCTATGATCACCTGCATACATATCAGGCATAGCAAGACGATCATCAAAGAAACCAATGTCAAATTTTCCTTCTTCTAATACACGTGCAATATGCTGATAATATTCCGGAGAATGTGTGTCAATTCGTGCTTCAGGGTGCCTCCAAGCGGAAGGTATAGTGGTGCAGTTTTGAGCTTGAAGAAAAGCAACTAAAGATATTTGTCTCATAAAATCATCTCCCATGTTTTCAAAATGTTCATTACTAAACCAGCACACAACAGACTAATTAAATAAATCGGTTGCTCAATATATATTTCAGATATTGGTAGAAATAGCAACAATTATTGTTTAAGAGTTAGAACAAACCCAGTTTGAACATTTTGTGGCGTACCACCTGGTTCCCATTCGGCAGACTGATTAGCAGCACCACCGTTTAGTAAAAATGTAATTAATTCACCTTTTTTACCTGCTGCCAAAACAGGTCCCCAGTTACCTTGATCATTAGCGGCAACAATTTCAATAACATTATTAGCAACAAGAACAAAAATTGTATCCCCAGGATTAGCCCCAGTACCGTAGACCATAAAAGGTATATCTGAGCCAGAACTTGCACCAGAAGAAGCCACTACGGGTGGAGGTGTTGGAGTTGGTGCAGCTGGTGTCGCAGCTGGTGCTGGTGCAGCTGGTGTTGCAGTTGGACCAGGTGTCGTAATTACTGGTATTGGAGTTGGTGCAACTGTAGGTGATGCTGGGGCAGAAGTAGGCGTTGCTGCTGGTACAGCCACAGTTGGAACAGAAGTGGTATTTGATGTACTAATCGGACGAGAGGCAGTAGGTGATGGAGTAGGTGTAATTGAAATAGCTTGTGCAGCAGGTTCAATAGTCGGTGTATTAGGCTGAGCAACATTTTCAGCACCACCACTACAACTAACAGCGAACAAACATACTATAGCGCCTAATATTTGCATGGCTTTATATTTATTAGAAAATCTATGTCTTGTTGTTTGAATCACATTAACCTCATTTGATATTGGAAAACTATTATAATAGTAAACATCTCCTCTATTATTATCCATCCCCTAACTTTCGACTTCAATTAGCAAATCAATCAATTAAGGAGATTTAGGAACGTAAATGTTACATCCATTCTTAGAGTATCCGACAGTTTTAGCTTTTGCACACAGAGGAGATCAATCAAATGGTCCAGAAAACACTTTGCCTGCTTTTGAGGGAGCCATTAATTTGGGATTCAAGTATTTAGAAACTGATGTCCATGCAACAGCAGATGGAAAATTAGTAGCATTTCATGATGAACATCTTGATCGTGTTTCAAACGCAACTGGTCTAATCACTGAAACACACTATGAAGTAATTAAGCAGATCAAAATTGGGCTATCTGAAAAGATACCGCTCTTAGAAGATCTTCTCGGATATTTTCCTAACACAAACTTCAACATCGATCCGAAATCACCCAGTGCATTAGATCCGCTAATTGAAGTTATTAAAAAAACAAATTCTGCTCATCGAATTTGTATAGGCTCGTTTTCAGATCGACATCTCATTAAAATACGCCATGCTTTACCAGAAGTATGTACCTCTATGGGACCACGTGAAGTATTTGCAACGAGGGTAATTAATTTAAGTTTCTTTAATAAAAGAATAAAAGCAAATTGTATCCAAGTACCCCATTATTGGAAGGGGATACACTTAGTAAATGAGAGGTTTATTAAAAGAATGAAATCTCGTGATCTTCAGATCCATGTATGGACAATTAATTCTGCTCCAGAAATGAATCAACTGCTGGATATGGGAGTCGATGGAATCATGTCGGACAACCTTTTATTGTTGAAAAATGTACTCATCAATCGTGGGCAATGGCCACAATAACTCCAAGCAAACTACAATATCGCTATGTATCCAAATATAATTAGGCCAAGCAACTATATTTTTCTATGTATTATTATTTCGAGTTTTTATTTTTTGGCATGTAGCGATAGTAATCAAAAAAATAGTGAGCCTGCAACACAAGTAAACAACATGGTGACTCCTACTCCTACTCCTACTCCTACTCCTACTCCTACTCCTACTCCTACTCCTA
>JAKUNM010000041.1 GCA_022451865.1 Dehalococcoidia bacterium | reverse complement strand
TCAAATGTATCAATGCCTTCGATATTAGGCATGGTTGGCTCTGAAAGGATACCCATTCCTGCGATTAGGAATCTACTCCGATGATTCTTTCCATCCGCAAGTGTGATTTCCCATGTCCTGGTTTGCTCGTCATACACTGCTGACTTTACACTACTTGAACATTGAATATCTTTTAGCAAATCAAATTTATCTGCTACATGTTGAAGATAACGTAAAATTTCTGGTTGCGATGCAAAGTGTTCAGACCAATCCCATTCATCAAGAAGTTCCTGAGAAAATGAGTACGCATAAGAATAACTTTCTGAATCAAAGCGTGCACCAGGATATCTGTTCCAATACCAGGTACCTCCTATGCCTGTGCCTGACTCAAAAACACGAACATTTAATCCTAACTTTCTTAACGTATATAATTGATAAAGTCCGGCAATTCCTGCCCCAATGATAATTGCGTCATAATCTAATGTTTTTTCCTGAAGCGATTCATCTAGTGATGTCGTAGTTTGTGTCATGATCCCAACTTGATACTTATTTACGAAATATACCTTTTATCACAAGGGCAATTCAATGATAGTTAATGAATAATCCATTTGATTATTGACTGATGATTGCATCGATTGAAAATGAACCTCCACCTGTCATCACAAGAGTGAATGCGGATAGCATAAGCAGTATATCTAATTCATAGCCTTGTACATCACCACCTTGAAATGGAGCATGTAGTTTATATTTTTGTACAAGTGTCGCTACAAACATATTGAACATTATCAATAATGCAGATACTTGTGTAAAAAATCCAATTATTAGGAGTAGACCACAGATTGCTTCTACAGTTGCAACAAATCTTGCTAATAATTGCGGTGCTGGAAATCCTAAACTTTCAAACCAACGACCCGTTCCAGAAATCCCTCTACTCCATTTTCCAATCCCAGAATCAAGCATAATTACACCTGTAATAATGCGTAGTGGGATTATGGCAAATTCAATGTCGATAGTCGGGAAAATGTCGATTACAATCTCCTTAGAATGTTGAAGTTATATATCAGAGAGACAAAGGTGCCACATTAACCATGGAAGCAGCTTCTAAAATTTGCTTCCATGTTTCTTCATCAACAGGAATTCCTTCTGATAATCTTTTTTCCATTTGCATTCTTTCAGGTTCACCAGCAACAACGACCTCAGTGAATCCTTCTGCATAAGGAGGTTCTTTTACATATTCAAGTAATTCAGTTGATTGCTCTTTCCATTGTTCTATATCTAAAAAATTTGCGATATTAATTGCGATCATCCATGTTCCATTTGTACCGCGAATGGACTCTTTTGCAGAACCTGAACCTGACAAAACACCTGCAAGTAATTCCATTGCGATATTCAATCCGAAACCTTTATAACCACTAATTAAACCACCAAATGGCAGCAGTGCTCCACGTTCGGCGATCGAACCTGTTCCATAAAAGTCATTAGGATCTTCAGTTTTTCTTCCATATCCATCGATTAGTACATCCTGTGGGACAGAGACACCTTTATTTACAGCCACCTTTAGTTTTCCTTCTGCGAATACCGAGGTGGCCATGTCAAGTACGAAAGGTGCATCAGCATCATTAGTAGGGAAAGCGATCATAATCGGATTAGTTCCTGTTTTACGTTGTCCTCCACCATACGCAGCAACTAACTGCCCGCCTGGGACATTAACACCTGCCATTCCAATACATCCAGCGCGACAGGCCATTTCACCATAATGTCCTAGTCTTCCAATATGAGCATTGCCGCGAATTGTTACCATTCCTATGCCAGAATTCTGTGCTTTTTGAATAGATAGATCCATTGCATGATGTGCAGCTACTTGTCCAAGATTCATCCCTCCGTCAGCGACAGCTGTAGAAGCAGTTTCTTGAACTATGCTAAATTTTCCATGTACATCAAATCTATTTTCATTAACTCCAGTTATGTAACTAAGTGTTCGGATGACCCCATGAGAATCATGCCCTCTTAGATTGGCACCAATTAGATGCTCAGCGATAATATTTGCTTCTTCTTCAGAGCTGCCAGAAGCAACAAATATCTTGGAAATATACGCTGAAAGTACATTTGCTTTGATTGTAATCATCATGCCTCTTTGCTATTAATTCGATTCATTTTTTTGTAGGAACGTTAATATACCCGTAACTGCAGTTATAACTTTTGAATTCATAATATTCCTCCAACTGGATATTGCTTATCTATCTATAGAGAGATATGAGAAAAAAATCAAATTTATATAAATCTTAGGCACTCTTAGTATGATTAAGAAGTGTCTGTATTATTATAGATCGCTAAAAACTGAGCCAGAATTATTCGTTTCGATCTATAACAGTACGCATATGTGAAATATGTACTGGGCCGATGCCACAACAACCACCTATGATTTGTGCTCCATTTGCACGCCACTGTAAAGCTTGGTGAGCATAATCTTCAGGCGTGAGCTCACGCAGTTCTCTTAAGTGATCCCCATCGCGTTTCCAGTCCTTAGAAATTGGTGTGAATGAATTAGCATAAGCTCCGATCATGCGTGTTGTTTTTGTTTGAAGAGCGGGTATTGCATTTGCAATAGTTGTAACATCACAGCAATTCAAGAGCACTGCCTCTACTGGTAAATTCTCTATTTTGGATAACGCTTCATCAAGAGTTTCACCACTACGTAGTAGCCCGTCAGCATCATCTCTTAGTGTCCACGATACCCATAAAGGTTTCCCAAATTTAGATGCCGCTTCTGCTGCTGCTGCTGCTTCGTTTGCACTTGACATGGTCTCACATAAAAACAAATCGACACCAGGGTCTAAGTAAGTAGCAATTTCATCATATTCTTCAACCATAGATCCAAATTCTTGTTCATTAGGCTCATAACTTGCTCGGAGTGGAGGAAGGCAACCTGCGATTCGTACTTGGGAATTACCAACATTCATCCGAGCTTTGTTGGTAATGTTAACGGCTAGTTGAGTCATTTCATTCAGCTTATCAGACATGTTTAAGAGACCAAGACGATGTTTTGTCAAAGAGTAATTCCAAGTAGTGATAATTTCAGCCCCCGCATTAATAAATTCTTCATGGATCTCTTGCACTATTTTTGCAGATTTCGTTAAGGCATTTCCAGCACTCTTAGCATCAGGGTTGACACCTCTTGCACGAAGTTCTTGGCCCATCCCGCCATCTATTAATAACGTCATTTTCTTTCCTTTTGTGGAAATTTTAGATCAAGAATTTATTATTTATCTTGATCTTTCTCTTTCATTTTTTGTAATTCTTCAGGAGTTCGAGCCAAGCGTAGTTTTGCATTAGCTTCTAGTTCTTCTTCGTCGATATCAAGTCTGGCTTTTGTAAAGTCAAAACCTTTTGTGATCTTAGCAAATTCGATACCTTCTTCAATAACTTCTTTGAAGGGGTCTTTTTCGAGTGTTAATTCTTCAGTTAGTGAAATGCCACATGATGAACAAAAAATCGCATTAAGTCTAAGTGTGCTGCCACATTTGAAACAAAAATTGTCTGTCATATTAGTTCCTTGTACAAACTTCTTCAAATGACAAAAAACATAAAATAACTTACGATTCCGAAACCAATTCCCCAGATATATTTGGACATTCGTGGAACACGTGAACGGTCATAAGGTAGAAATTGAAACACACTATCTAAAAAGAAAAATAAATATACACTCCACATAATCCATAAAACCATAAAAATCCTCCATTGCATGAACCATTATCGTTAGTCTGCTCCCAAAATGTAGGAGAGTATATTTATTTTCAAGCTAACTCCTCTGAGCCATTAGAGGATATTTATTTAGTCTCTATGTTTTGCTAGCTCCTCGCACCTCAGCAATGATAGACATGAAATTTAACAGGATAGTAAATAGCCAGAACGGGGCGAGTATGTATATACCCCACTCAATGTGGTTGTCACCGCCAGATGTTCCAGTTGTCAATCCTTCAACCAGATCTGGAACAATTAATAGATATCCAAGTGTTGGGAGAGCAAGTAAAAACGCTCCAATTCTACCCTTGAAATAGTATGAGCCTGCGATAAGAGCTCCAACTGGAATTACGATGATGAGAAAATCTAGCCCTTCAACTGCAAAAGCGATGTATATGTGAAATATAACAATTACCGCGTTAGCAATTACTGCATTTCGAATATTTGAAAGAAAATCCATTATAGCCATGTAGTACTCCTACTATTATCAGTTCTGTATTCTACGCGAAAATAGATATGTTTGCGGAATAATTACGAAGAGTTCTAAATTTATCCGTGTTGATCACTCAGTAGAAAAAATCAAGGAACTAGTTCAGACTGACAAGCTTTCCTACTAATATCAATATTGTGATTACCACACTAAAACTCACAACAGCGCTACTAATTGCAATAACACTAGACATTACTATTTTTAGAACTGCTTTTATAACAATTTCCTAAATTATGGCCATGCCTGACCAACTTGTGGCATGTATTTCCACTCAACATTTGTTGTATAAGTTGAGTGGTCAGAAGTCTTAATAGTGATTTTCCAATAGCGAGAGTTATACATTGCGTTCTCTCTTATTTCATTGGGAATATTTGATGTAAAATTTGTTCCGAGTACACCACCTATTGAAAATTGTGTGTTCCCTGTAGAAAACTGCAAACCTTGGTCACCTATTGAAAATTGAGGGCCACCTGAATTCGATGAAGAAAAATCTAACCCTGGTGTTGCTGTACCTCCTATAGTCCATGTTGAACCATCAGATTGTTGAATGGTGGTTGAATCGTTCGATTGTGGTGTTGGTGAAAGAGCAGGAAGGTTAGGTGTTTTTTGAGAGGTTAAAACAGCATTGATACATTCATCTCCTGTGATTAATTGCTGAAAATTATCTCTACATTCAGCTATTACTCCAACAACCAAGTCTGGCTCTGGTTCTGTCGCACATGCCATCACACCAAACATCATTGTTGCTAAGAATAATACTAATATTTTTATAATATTTCCCTCGCGAAAAACCCTGCCATTAACTAGACTTCAAAAATATATGACAACTTTCTTATTAATACCATCTTTGTCCAACTCGCGGTCTAAGTTTCGATTGGCCTTCAACAACATAAGTTGTGCCTTGAGGGGTCTTTACTGTCAGTTCCCAATAGGTATTCGTAGTAGTATTCCAAGAATTTTTGTCGTAATTGAAACAAACATCCCCTTTGGCTCCAGTAAATCCGCAATGTGGTACAACTCCTACAACAATATCGGGTTCAGGCTCAGAGTCACATGCAGCAGCACTTAACATCACTGTTGCCAAGAATAATGCTAATACTTTCATAATAATTCTCTTATGTGATCCTCTTAGTCAATAATCTGTTACTACACATAGTATGGCACCTCATATCTATCACTGACAGATTAGGAAGTACTGATAGTAATATTATCTACTATTCTTGTTCACCTTTTTTTAGCAGTTGCTCTTTCATTCGTTGTTGATTTTCTAGCCACTTTTCATCTCTTATCCGTTGTTCTTCTTTGATCGCCTCAAGATTAGTCCAATCACGCATAGTATCTTTTCCTGTTTGCTTTTTCTTCATATTTCTCTGAGTCCAAATAGCTGTTAAAGCAATCACACCAATCACTAATGGGATGCCAATAGGTAGTGGTAAAACATATATCCCAACATATATAAATAGAGTCACTCCTGTGGTGATGAATAAAAAGGCACCTAAATAACCTAGAATTACTGAAAGAGATTTCATATCAAACCTTTCATTCATTCACATAAAGCCAAACTAACCAACCAATGACGATAGCAAAAAAAATAAGACTCAATGGAGCTAGCAGACCGTCAAAAAGAATTTCAGTGAAACTAACTTCAGGGCAAACAGAAGGATGAGTACCATAATAAACGATACAAGAAGTGTTTCTGACATAGCTTAAAGCTAGCATGAGCATTATTCCCAAGAGGCATGTAAAAGGGATATAAGGTTTCTTCATAATTGCCTAGCTAGATATATTTATTGATAGTAATACGCTTGTAACGAGATAATTGTTCAAAAGATGCATAATTCATTACCAATTTGAAATTGAACCATCTGCTTTCGTTAATTGAGGTGCAAATCCATCAGTAGGCAATGGATACTTAGCTAACACATTTTCATCTAGCGTAATCCCAAGACCTGGCTCATTAGAAGGAATGACGTGACCTGAATCAAAGAGGGTTTGCGTTGGGAAAATATCAGTCAAAACTGTGCCAGGCTCTTTGGCCATTTCCAACACACCCAAATTGCTAGTAGCAAAGCAGACATGTGCAGCAGCTGCTGTGCTAATTGGTCCTAATGGATTATGTGGAGCAATATTAATATAGTGAGTTTCAGCCCATCTTGCTATCGTCATCGCTTCACTGATACCTCCTACTAAACAGAGGTCCATTCTGACATAATCAATCAATTCTTCCTCAATTGCCGAACGAAATCCCCATTTAGTACTCCACTGCTCACCTGCAGCTATTGGCACATTCACATGCTTTCTCAAATACCTATAAGCTTCGGGACTTTCAGACCTAAGAGCGTCTTCTATGAAGAAAGGTCTTAATTCCTCTACTTCTCGACAAAAACGAATTGCATCGGGAGTCTCTAAGCGGGTGTGGACGTCGATACATATTTCTACTTCATCACCCAAAGTCTCTCGGATTGCAGATATTTGTTTAATACTTTCTCTTACTGACTTTGCTCCGTTTACAGCAGCAGGATCAATGATGGGCATACCCCACCGAACAAATTTCCAACCTGCATCCCAAGTTTTTTTACAGCTTTCCAAGAGGCTATCTAAATCATCTTCATTTTCAGACACCTGATTGTGAGGATAGCAAGCTATTTTTTCACGCACTAAACCTCCTAATAAATTGTATACAGGCTGGTTTAGTGCTTTACCTTTGATGTCCCACAAAGCAATATCAATGGCTGAAATTGCAGCACAGCCAACTGAGTCTGCAGGGAAAAACCCAGATCTAAACATTAACTGCCAAAGATGTTGAGTTCTCATGGGGTCTTGGCCAATAATTAATGAAGAAAGTCGGTTAATTGCTGCATGAACAGACATTTCCTGCCAAGTTAACCCTGCCTCACCTACTCCATGAATTCCTTCGTCAGTCTCAATAATTATAAATAAGTGAGGTCGCCAAGTCATAACAGGGTATGATCTAACTGAGGTAATTTTCATATATATTCTCCGCACGCGATCATGGCATATTTAACCAAGAAATATATATTGGGCATAATAAATTTTTGACTATGGCAGCGGCCAGGGGTCTCCAATTTGTGGTATTGGTTTACGTGAAGCGGGAACTTCGCGGGTATATGTTGTACCGTCAGGTTTCTGTATTGTCACCTTCCAGTATGCTTCTCGTAAAAGGAATTGCATTTGATCATCCTTGAAACAAGGTGCACCTGTTTTTACCATACCTCCACCCAGGCATTCAGCAACAACATCGGTAACAACCTCTGCGTTTGAACTTGAATCTGAACCGCCACATGCAACAGCACTGAACATTACTGCTGTTAAGACTAATGATAATATTTTCATAAGAACCTCTTCATTTGACTACTGTATCAACTATGAATCTAAAACGAATGCTACACCCACAGCTCCTGGGCCGCCATGAGTCCCTACCACAGGGCCAATGCGAAAAATTGGAACCTCTTTAAGTCCAAGTTCAGTTTTTAATGTATCAGCTATTTCATTAGCCAGATCAAGTTCAGTAGTTGCCGCCACTGCTGCGCCTACGATGCTATCTTTTTGTTCGCTAACAATTGATATCACACGGCTTCTTGCTTTTTTTGTGGTCCGTACTTGCTCATAAGGATGTATTTCACCATCTACTAAGTGGAGAATTGGTTTTATTTTCATTAAACCTCCAACTAGTCCCTTTGCTTTTCCGATTCGCCCGCCTCTGACTAAATATTCAAGGGTGTCCACACTAACTATGATTCGTGTTCGTGCGGAAATTGACTTCGCAAATTCTGCGGCTTCTTCAAGAGATGCACCATCATCGCAAAATTTCTTTGTTTCGATGACAGCATTAGCTAAACCCAAAGATGCCAAAAGAGTGTCAACCACTGTAATTTGAGCCTCGGGCATCTCATTCAAGACTATATCTCGCGCTAGAGTAGCTGAATTCATTGTGCCACTCAGTAGATTAGAAACGTGCATGGAGAGTACAGGCCCTTTTGCTGCAAGGTCTCTATAAATATCTGCAAAATCTTCAGGCGTTGGTTGAGAAGTTTTTGGTGAGATGGTTCCTCCCACCAATTTTTCATAAAATTCGTCTGCTGATATGTCAATGGAATCTTTATACGAATCTTCACCAAAATTCACATATAGAGGAACCACATGGATTCCTAAATCAGATGCAGCATTTGGGTCAATATCGGATGTACTATCCGTGACGATTTGTATACCCTTGGATTCTGATGTGCTCATATTTTCTCCCTTTTAGTTAGTTATTGTTCAACTGCTACCATGTAACGGTATACAGGGTGGCCGCCGTCGATCAACTCGAGTTCAATTTCAGGCCATTTTTTTTCAATAAGATTTTCTAATCTATCGATCTCTTTTTCTACAGCTCCTGTTCCATAGTATAACGTACAAATAGATTCAGACTCAGGTTCGATGTGGTTTAATAAGTCCATCACGCAATCCACTGGATCTTTGGCTGCTGCTACTAAAAGCCCTTCAGAATATCCGATACTGTCCCCTGCAGAATAGGATATATTTTCGTTAGTTCCTGATCTTGTTGCCTCTGCCACTTCCCCCCAACTTAAATCATTGAGAGCTTCTTGGATTCTCTTTGTATTACTTTCAAGACTTTCATTTTCTACGAATGAGATTAAACTTGCCATACCTTGAGTCATAGATTTCGTGTCGATGATTTCCAGTCTTTTTTTTGTAAGTTGCTTGGCCATCTGACATGCAGCAATGGTATTTTTATTGTTAGGCAAAATAATAACGTCAGAATAAGGTATAGATTCTACCGCTTCTAATATTTCTTCCGTACTAGGATTCATAGTTCTTCCCCCCCATATAAAAGCGCTCGCTCCTAGACTCCTCATGGCTTTTAACAAACCAGGGCCTGTAACCACCGAGACCAAGCCGGTCTGATTATCCAATTTATTACCCTGATGATCAGCTACAAATATCTTTTGTTGCTGATCCATGTCTCTTATAGCAACTTGCTCCAAATCCCCCAGTTCGTTTGCGGCCATAATTACGTCTTCTGGTGCACGGGAATGCAAATGAACTCTTAATATATTTTCACCTTCTACAAAAGATTCGGACTCTCCAAAATCTTCCATTTTCTTTCGGATCACTGCGGTTTTGTGAATGGGATTAATTAAAACAAACTCTGTACAAAACCCCCAATGGTCCTCTTCAGATTCTGCAATCCAATTTTGATCTATAGATATAGGAGCTATGCTCTGAGTAGGGGCACCTAAATCTATCTCCATATGGTAATTAGCTGCGGCCCTAAGAATAAGAGCAAGCCCTTTACCTCCCGAATCAACTACTCCAGCTTTCTTGAGCACATCTAATTGCTCAGGAGTTTTTTCAACGGCCTCTTCTGCACCTTTTGCTGCAGCCATTAATTGATCTGAAAAAGAACCGGATGAAACTAGTTTGGATGCTTCTCCAGCAACTCGAGCTACGGTTATCATTGTCCCTTCTACCGGGGTACTCA
>JAKUNM010000040.1 GCA_022451865.1 Dehalococcoidia bacterium | reverse complement strand
TAATTGAAATCAATAATCTCAAAATAGCCACTGGTAAAGATTTTAATTCTATGAATGGCGAACTCAATGACAAAAATACAGTCGTATTAGTCAATGAAGATATTGCCACTAACATTGCATCTGAACTTACTTCAGTTTCGCTAAAGGTAAGTGATTTACGTGAACGACCTTTTACACAAAGCCCACCTGCACCATTTATAACTTCAACATTACAACAGGAGGCTGGTAGGAAATTACGTTATAGCGCGCAAAGAACTATGCAAGTCGCGCAACGATTATATGAAAATGGATACATCACATATATGCGTACTGATTCAACTAATCTTTCAGAACAGGCAATTAATGCTGCTCGTACACAAATTAAACAAATGTACGGTAACGAATATCTTCCAGCATCAGCACGACGTCATAAAATATCAGCAAAAGCTGCTCAGGAGGCACACGAAGCTATTCGACCTAGTGGTGAAATTTTCAGGACACCCGAAAATATAAAAAATAATCTAGATCAAGACGCCTTCCAACTCTATGAATTGATTTGGAAGCGAACAATAGCTTCACAAATGCAAAATGCAAATGGGATGCGTACACAAGTAAGGTTAAATTATACAAGTCCGGAATACGGCGAACTTAGTTTTCAATCATCAGGGAAAGTTATCCTTTTTCCTGGATTCCTCAGGGCATATGTTGAAGGTAGTGACGATCCAGAAGCTGCATTAGACGATCAAGAACGAATTTTACCTACATTACAACTTGAACAGGAATTACCTGTAGATGCTTCTAGTCCAACTTCACATGAAACACAGGCACCAAACAGATGGACTGAAGCTAGTTTAGTGCGAGAGCTTGAAGAACGAGGGATAGGTAGACCATCAACATACGCATCCATTATTCAAACTATCCAAGATCGCGGATATGTATGGAAAAAAGGATCTACATTGATCCCAACATTTATGGCTTTTGCTACAACAAGATTACTTGAAGGCCATTTCCCTGAACTGATCGATTATGAATTTACTGCACGCATGGAAACTCACCTTGATGCTATTGCGCAGGGAGATAAAGAAGGACGCCCTTGGTTGCATAACTTTTATTTTGGTGACGACAATATAGATAATACTGAACCTCGCCTTCAAAAAGGCCTCCACGAAACAATTAGTATGGGATGGGAGGATATTGACGCACGCTCAATCTGTTCTGTACCAATTGGAACAAACGGAGATGGAGAGCCGATTGTTGTTCGTGTAGGAAGATTTGGAACTCAAATCCAAGAAGGAGAAAATCCAAAACGTGCCGACTTACCATTAGAGATACCTCCAGACGAAATCACCATCGATGTCGCAAATAAATTATTAAGTGAAGCGAAATTAGCAGACCTACCTTTAGGTGATCATCCAAATGGAACCCCTATATATCTAAAAACAGGAAGGTATGGACCTTACGTTCAATTAGGAGAAGATCCTGAAAGAGATGAAAAGGGAAAAATAAAAAAAGACGCTATCATTCCAAAAAGATCAAGTCTCTGGGACGGACTAGAGATGAATACTATAACTTTGGAAGATGCATTGGAATTACTTTCATACCCCCGGGTAATAGGAATCCACCCTCTCAATGAAACTAAAATTACTGTACAAGATGGTCCAAATGGCCCTTATCTAAAGTGTGGTGATGAAAATCGAAGCCTTAACGATATAGAGCATATGAAGAACATTAATTTAGATGAGGCTGTTGCATTATTAGCTGAGCCTAGAAGACGTAGAGGGCAAAGAGCATCTAAACAAATCATTGCAGAACTAGGACAACATCCAAATGGAGGAGGCACTATTCAAATTCGCAATGGCAGATTTGGTCCCTATGTGACCGACGGTACTGTGAATGCATCTATACCGAATACAAGAGACCCTCAAAAAATTGAACTGGAAGATGCTATCAATCTTATAGCGGTGCGTGAGGAACGATTACGATCCGAAGGGAAAGATCCACGCTCAACTACAACAAAGAGAAAAAAATAAACTTAAGACATCAATGTTTGAGCTTGCCTTAAAGCGCCAAAATACTCTAGCCTTAAAAGAAGAATAAGGCGAAACGATGGCACCGCAATCTTCTGAATTAACTTTACAAATACCTATAGAAGCAGAACAAGCTCTTGATCATTATCTTAATCACCTAAAAAGCATACGAAGACGATCAAGTTATACCATCCGTAACTATAGAAATGATTTAAAATCTTTCCTAGTATTTTTAAATGACTTAGAAATTCCCTATACGGAAGCTAGTCGAAGAATTGGGAGAGCTTATCTTGCCGATTTAAAAATTAATGACCTTGCCTCAGGCTCTATAAGAAGAAAAGCTACTACCATAGCTGCATTTTATCGTTGGTTAGATCAAGAAGGATACCAATTGAATCCGCCTGTAGGTGATTCAATATTACGGCTGAAACCTCCAAAAAAAGACCAAACCCTTCCTCATTTTCTCTCTGAAGCAGAAACCGAAGATTTGATCACTTCTAATGACGTAACGACCCCTAGTGGCTTACGTGATCGTGCTATCATTGAATTACTCTATAGTGCAGGATTAAGAGTAAGCGAATTAGTAAAATTAAAGTTGTCAGATCTAAATTTCGAAGACAAACAGGTTTTTGTCACTGGAAAAGGTGATAAAAACCGAATTTCTTTATTTGGAGACCCTGCGGCTAAGATTTTAAAACAATATATTGAACTAGGTAGAGCAAAAATCTCAAAAAATACTTCTGAATATCTTTTTATAAATCGATTTGGTGAACAATTGTCTACAAGATCCATCCAAAGATTAGTTAAAAAATCTGGGATAAAAGCCAACATTCAACAACCTGTATACCCTCATCTACTGAGACATACCTTTGCAACACATATGTTAGACAATGATGCAGATCTTCGAATCGTACAACATTTATTAGGACACAGTTCCGCAGATACAACGCAAATTTACACTGCAGTCGCGCACAAACAACACAAAGAGGTAATTACATCTGCTTTGCAAAAAGCCAGAAACCCACAATTAAAAAAAATTAATCAATAAAACTTGGAGGGTAATATGAAAATATTTGTGATAAATGGACCAAATCTAAATCTACTTGGCGAAAGAGAGCCTGAAATATATGGTACCCAAACTCTATCTGAAATTGAACACATTATTTCTACACATGCGGAAAAACTTAACAATGTACAAGTAGAATTTTATCAATCAAACCATGAAGGTGAAATAATCGATGCATTACATTCACATCGAGATTGCGATGGCGTCATCATTAATGCTGGCGCATTAACGCATAGCTCAACTGCGATATCCGATGCATTACAGTCTATAGATTTACCAGCTATAGAAGTACACTTAAGTAACACTAATGCACGTTCAGAAGAATGGCGTCATCATTCTTATCTATCTCCTGTTTGTTGGGGAGTAATTATGGGCTTCGGGCACTTGAGCTACACTTCAGCGCTGGATTTGCTCTACGAACGACTATCTAGGTAATAATTAATGACAACTAACCGACTCCAACTTGTCCGTGAGGAAATGACACACTCAAATTTGGATTTTTTATTGGTCACAGATCCAAGTAATCGCCAATGGATATCTGGATTCACTGGATCTTCAGGTATCGTCCTAATCTCAAAACAGGCAGCTTACATTGCTACAGATTCTCGTTATTGGATACAAGCACAACAACAATGTCCTGATTTTGAATTAGTAAAAACCGCAGGTGCATCAACAGCTGTAACAACAAAATTAGTAGAAAAAATTTCAGATGCTAGTCATTTTGGCTATGAACCAGAAAACTTAACAATGAAACAATATCAAGATTGGACTAACATAATTTCATCAATGGATTGGAAAGATATCCCAAATTTCATCCCAACACCTAGTATTATCAATAAACTTCGAATGTCTAAAGACAATCATGAGATAACTTCACTTATGAAAGCTGTTGAAATAGCAGACGCAGGCATGAAACATGCATTCCAAATTATAAAACCAGGTATGACTGAAAAGGCTTTAGCGTGGGAAATACAAAAATATGTAATCGAGAATGGTGCAGATAGTTTATCTTTTAATACGATAGTTGCAGGTGGTGAATGGGGTGCATTGCCGCATGCCAGACCACGCAATGTAGCACTAAAAAATGAATCAGGCGTGGTCATTGATATGGGAGTCAAGGTAAATGGCTATTGTTCAGATCTAACACGGACATTCTTTCTTGGGACACCCACTGATAAATTCAAAGAGGTATATGATGTAGTCTTAACAGCCCAAATGATGTCCATCGAACGTATAGAAGCTGGCATGACCGGATCGGAGGCTCATGAAATAGCAGCTTCTGTAATCTCTGAAATGGGTTATGGGAATTATTTCGGCCATGGCCTAGGGCACGGAGTGGGAATTGATGTACATGAGGCACCAAGATTATCTCCAACGTCTGATACCATTCTAGAAAATGGTCATGTATTTACTATTGAACCAGGAGTTTACCTCCCTGATTGGGGAGGTGTTCGAATTGAAGATCAATGCTTGATGGAAGCAGGTAAGGTAAGATCTTTAACTAAGTCGCCAAAGTTGGATCTTGAAATTGGAGTAACAGATGATTAGCACTTCTGAGTTGAAAAAAGGACTGTCGTTGGAAGTAGATGGAACTCTATATCAAATAGTAGAAGTGCATCATGTTAAAACTAAAAAGTCTGCAGTTTATCGTGTAAAACTTAAAAATCTACGAGAAGGACATATAATAGAAAAATCATTTAATGCAGGTGAGAAATTAGCAGCTGCTAGAGTTGAACGACGTGAAATGCAATATCTCTATGGAGACAGAGGCATTTATACTTTTATGAATACTGAAACTTTTGACCAAATTGAAGTCCCTGAAAAAATAGTTGAAGATGCTCTTCCTTACCTTACTGAAAATGACAAAATTCAATTAATACTTTATGGAGATGAAGCATTATCAATTGAAATTCCTCCAGCAGTAGAATTAGTAATAATTGAATCTGATCCCGGAGTAAAAGGAGATACTGCTACTGGTGCAACTAAGCCAGCAAAATTAGAAACTGGTTTAGTAGTAAACGTTCCGATATTCATTAATCAAGGCGATAAAATCAAGGTATCAACTTCAAGTGGCGAATATCTGGAGCGTGTAGCTACTGCATAAAATGTATCCACAAACGCAAAGTGTCTCACAACTCACCACTAAAATTCGATCTACGATCGAAAATAATGATCAACTTGCAGATATCTGGGTTGAAGGAGAAATATCTAATTTAAGCCAACCCAGATCAGGACATATTTATTTCACATTAAAAGATGAAATAGCTCAGATGCGTTGTGTATTTTTCAAACAACACCATCGTGGATCTAATGAACATGTAGAATTAGGTGCCTCTGTTATAGCGCATGGCAAAGTAACCATTTACGAGCCGCAGGGTAGTTTGCAAATTTTAATTGATTTCGTACAACCAGCAGGCATAGGAGCCTTAAACGCTGAATTTGAGAGAAGAAAGCAAAGATTACAAGAAATGGGAATGTTCGCAGAGGAAAGAAAAAGGCCTCTTCCGCGCTTCCCGATGCATATTGGCATAGTGACTTCACCTACAGGCGCCGCGCTAAGGGATATTCAAACAATTCTTAATCGAAGATGGCCTTTAGCAAAAACTACTGTTTATCCAACAGAGGTCCAAGGAACAAATGCAGGCATATCTATAAGCAGTGCAATTAAAACAATTTCAGAATCTAAAGAAAAAACACAAAACCCTGAGATATTAATAGTGGCAAGAGGTGGGGGTTCAGCTGAAGATTTATGGGCATTTAACGAAGATGTTGTTGTTGAAGCTGTTTTTGCGTCACCAGTGCCTGTTATATCAGGTGTTGGACATGAAACTGACATTACACTAATTGATTTAGTAGCTGACATCCGTGCCGCAACTCCATCTGCTGCTGCTGAAATTGCAACACCGGATCAAATTGAAATACATACCCATATACGAAATTTAATTTCAGCAGAACAATATCATTTAACTTCGTTAATCCGACATTTAGATCAAACAATAGAGTCTCACAAAATAAGAATTGAGAACATCCGCCCAAATATTGAACATCATAAAGAACGAATAAATAATTTCTTGCGTGCACTAAATTACAATATAAATATGTCGAAACTCGTGGCCAATGACAAACTCAAAGAGGTTAGCACTCAACTCCGAACTCTTTCACCAAAAGCAGTAATGGAAAGGGGTTTTACGATAACATCCACTTTAGATGGGAAAATAATTACTCATGCAAAATCAGTTAAAGAGAAAGAGTTTTTGAAAATTCAGTGGCAAGATAATAGTCGTATAATTCGTATCGAGAGTGAAAATGGTAAATAAACAAACAGAAAATAATGATGAAGGTACTTCTGAAAGTTTCGAAGACTTAATGCAACAACTTGAAACAATTACCACCAAATTAGAACAAGGTGGTATTGATTTAGATACTTCAATCACCTTATATGAACAAGGGATAACTATTGCGAAACACTGCCAAGAACTATTAAATAAAGCTGAAAATAAAATACAAGATTTACACCAGCAATTAGATCAGGACTCCTGAGGTGACTCTTAAACTTGGGTGGTTTACAACACGAGGAGCAAGCTCAAGAAAAATATACGAAGCTGTGCAAAATTCGATACAGTCTGGTGAACTAGATGCTGAGATTTCATTTGTCTTTTCGAATCGTGCTGCTGGATTTGAAAAAGTAACTGATGATTTTTTTGAAAAAGTTAAATCAGATGGTATTGAATTAGTTACACACTCTTCGATCGATTTCCGAAGGCAAAAAAATGGAAAACGTTCAGAAAATGGGACTCCTCTACCTAGTTGGAGAGAAGAATACGATCAAGAGATCGAAAGATTAATATCAAAATATAATTTTGATATAGGTGTTTTAGCAGGATATATGCTCATCTTATCCAAATCATTTGTAGAGAAATTTCCCTTAATAAATTTACATCCTGCACTTCCTGATGGACCAATAGGTACATGGCAAGAAGTAATACAAGAGCTAATTCTATCCGATGCCAGAAAAACCGGTCTTATGATACACCGAGCCACTGCTGAAGTAGATCTTGGGCCAGTCTTAGCAACGTGTGAATTCACATTGGATACTACTGAATTCTATGCTGCTAAACAGAAAATTAAAAAAAATACAAATTTAGATAAAAGTGAGCTATTCAAACTAATACGTGAAGAAACCATTAAGCGTGAATCACCTTTTGTAACTGCACTATTGCAAGAAATAGCACAGGGACAAATCACTATACAAAATATTTCTTCACAGACAAATGCACTTTTAAATATTGAACTACCAGTAGATCTAACTCTTCAGGTAGAAAAATCGTTAACAGAGAATTAGTTTTGGCTTTATAAATGAAAAAAATATCAAATAGCGATCCAAATTTTATCAGATTACAAAAAATCCTCTCAAAGTGTGGTTATGGTAGCCGTAGATCATGCGAAGAATTAATCTTAGAAGGTAGAGTTACTATCGACGGTCAAGTGGCAAAATTAGGAATGAAAGCAAATCCATTTGAGCAATCAATTTTATTAGATGACCAATTAATATCTTATCCTACAGAAGATACGACTATAGTAATGAATAAACCTAGTGGCTTTATTGTTAGTACCAAAGATGAAAATGGTATACCTAATATTTACAACCTTCTCCCTTATCATTCTAATACCCTTAGGTATGCGGGTCGTTTAGATGTAAATACAGAAGGGTTACTTTTGTTCAGTACTGATGGAGAACTGATTTACAGATTGACACATCCAAAGTTTGAAATTAAAAAAGTTTATGAGGTTATTATTGAAGGTCGTTTATCCAAAAATGCGCAAGCACAACTTAATTATGGAATTAATTTAGATGGCACACTGACAAAACCTGCAAACATAAAGATTATAAGTGAAAGCCAAGACCGCAGTGTGGTTGAAATTATCATCCATGAAGGTCGTAATCATCAAGTCAGACGTATGTTTGAGGCAATAGGCATTACAATTTTTCATCTGCGCAGAATTAGTATTGGACCTTTGAACCTTGGAGCAATTAAGCGGGGGAAATACAAAGTTATTAGCAAAGGAGAGTTGGAAAAGTTAAGAGTAACAGTAGGAATCTCTACAGGAACTAATTGAATTTGTAGACGTTCCGATCCTTCCATCGATATGATCATGATAGTACAAATGCTGGAGGAATATTATCGCAAACAAGATGCTTGAATTATCGCTGGCAATTGATGGTCCAGCAGCCTCGGGTAAAAGTGTAGTTGGTAGAGGATTAGCCGAACACTTAGGAATTGGATTTGTAGATACCGGGTTAATATATCGAGCATGTACATTAGCAGTTATCCGTGAAAAAATCGATCCCTTAGATGAAAAAAAAGTCTTTGAACTAGTAGAGCAAATGAATATGGATATGAGATGGGAAATACTCTCCTTCCCTGAAATGTATATCGATAATGAAAACGTAACTTCAGAACTCCGAACATCAATTATTGAACAAAATGTTTCTTATGTTTCTCGTATAGAAAAGGTTCGCCATAATCTTGTTGCACGACAAAGAAATATAGCAGAGCGAGAATCAGTTATTATGGCAGGTCGAGATATAGGGACACGTGTACTGAAAGAGGCACGCACAAAAATTTTCCTAAATGCATCTACGACAACAAGGGCTAATCGACGACTACAGGAAACTATTGATGCCGGCATATATACTTCTTATGAAAAGATCTTCGAATCAACACAACGTCGAGATAATCTTGATGATTCTGGGCATCGAGCTGTGAGACCTGAACAAGCATCATCAGATGCAATTATTGTTGAAACTGATAACTTAAATGTTGAAAAAGTTATTGATTTATGTATTTCGATTTATCGAAATACAAATAAAAATTAAGAGCAAATAATGTACCGATTAACGTGCAAATGCGTTTATATTTTTCTTACATTCTCGGTAAAATGTTTGGCAAAAATTCTCACTAAAATAGAAATTATTGGTATCGATCGTATTCCAAAAGACGGTGCATTGATTTTAATTTGTAATCACTCACATAATATCGATCCACCCCTAGTAGGATCTTTTTTTCCAAGAACTATAAACACTATGGCCAAATCAGAATTATTCATAAATCCATTGTCACGTTGGTTATTTCGATCGGTTAATGCTTTCCCAGTAGAACGTTTGAAGGCAGATCTACAAGCACTGCGAATTGCAAAATCAATTCTCAATCAAGAAAAAGCACTATTAATGTATCCTGAGGGGACTCGTAATCATGGGAAAGGAATGAACCCAGCATTACCTGGTGCAGCACTCATAGCATTAAGAACTAAGTCTCGTATCCTGCCTATTGGTATAACTGGAACACATCTTATCTCATGGAAATCAATCTGGTTTCTATGGCTAATCAACCGTCGTCCAAAATTAATTATAGAATTTGGTCAACCTTTCGAATTATCACTAATAGATGACGGGCAAGATATAGTCGAAAAATCCACAGATTATATGATGCGAAGAGTCGCGGATTTGTTACCTGAAAGGTACCGTGGAGTATACGGAGAAGAGACAAAAAATCAGATTGTCGTAGCAAGAGCAACATCAAAGAAGTAGATATCTCAGAGGAGAAAATGAAATGTGTGGGATTATTGGCTACTGTGGCAAAGATGATGCTGGTGAGACAATACTACGAGGATTAGAAGCCTTGGAGTACAGAGGTTATGATTCTTCTGGAATAGCTCTTGCAGATCAAAATGGATCAATGTCAGTTACACGATCAGTTGGGAAAATTTCAGCATTAATCGAAAAAACTAAACCCAATCTTATTTCATCTTCATGCGGGATAGGGCACACGCGATGGGCTACACATGGTGCAGTAAATGAAGCAAATACACATCCACATACCGATCAATTGAACAAAGTAGCTATCGTACATAATGGAATAATTGAAAATTTTGAGGAATTAAAAGAAAATTTTCCTCCTGAAATTTTTACTTCAGAAACAGATACTGAAGTTATTGCGCATATGGTTGCACTCGAAATGGATAATGGTGAAAACATATTGCACGCAGTACAAAACACACTCGAAAAAGCAACTGGTTCTTTTTCGATAGTAGTTCTCAGTGAATTAAATCCACATAAAATAGTCGCTGCCAGAAAAGGTAATGCGAGTGGACTAGTTGTTGGCTTCGCAAAAGATGCAATTTGTGTTGTTTCTGACATCACTGCCCTCACAGATATTGTTGAACATATTACATTTTTGGATGCCAATGAATATGTCGAATTTTCATCAAAAGAAGCGATTTTCTATAATGATACTGGAGAGAAAATCGATAAAAAAGAGCTACAACTTCCCTTTGAGCATAATGTACAAAGTCTTGGTCAGTTTAAACATTACATGTTGAAGGAAATCAATGAACAACCTGAAACCATACTAGATACAATAAGAGGAAGATATCAGTCAGATACCGGCAGTATTAATTTGCAAGAACTGCAATTATCCTCAGAACAGATCTTAGACATAAACAGAGTCGTTTTCGTTGGAATGGGAACATCATCCAATGCCACCCTTGTTGGAAGACACTATATGGAACGCTTTGCAAAAATTCCTTCTGAGGTGGATAACGCATCTGAATTCAGATATCGACAACCGATTCTTGATAAGAATACTCTCGTTATATCTGTAGCTCAATCTGGAGAAACCGTAGACACACTTGCAGCAATGGATGAGGCCAAACGAGCAGGATGTATGCAAATTACAATATGTAATAATCCAGGCACACAAACTACACGCATTGCAAATTCCACACTTTATATGAGATGTGGGCAGGAAATATCTGTTGCAAGTACAAAAACAATGACTGCATCAATGGTACTCATGCATGCCCTCGCACTTTATTTTGGAAAAATTAGGGGTACATTATCGTCTGAAACAGAGCAACAACAAATTGATGCTGCATTACATTTACCCGTTGCTCTTGGCCAAGCTTTAGAGCTATCGAATCAAGTAGAAGAGATTGCAAGCCGTTATCATTCTTTTGGTGATTTTCTATTTTTAGGACGGGGGCTAGGTTTCCCTATAGCAATAGAAGGAGCACTCAAACTTAAAGAAATTTCTTATATTAACGCAATAGGATATGCAGCTGGAGAAATGAAACATGGTCCTATTGCCTTGATAGACAGCCAAATGCCCACAATAGCTATAGCGCCAAGAGACACTGTATTTGAAAAAATGGTCTCAAATATCCAACAAATACGTGCACGCCAAGGGAAAGTAATCGCTTTGGTATCGCATGGTGAAAAATCATTAAACGATCTTGCAGATGAAATTATAGAACTACCTGAAATTGATCCATTGTTATCACCGATAGTAACTGTCGTTCCTCTTCAATTACTGGCATATCATATTGCACAAAAACGAGGATTAGACATTGATCAGCCTAGAAATTTAGCAAAAACAGTAACGGTAGAGTAATCTGCAGAAGGTTTATGCGAGACGTCAGGATGATTACGTATGAAAGCAGCTAGTACAGATCCTATATTCTTTGAATTTGATGGATTGGAATTTGATAATCACGGAGATTATCTAGATGCACTTAAAAATTCAGAAAATAGATACAAAGCTTATACGCGATGGACTGAAGAAGACGACCAATCTCTTAAGAAATTATCCCAGACTATGTCACTAATGGAA
>JAKUNM010000004.1 GCA_022451865.1 Dehalococcoidia bacterium | reverse complement strand
CATCCATAACCAACTAAATTAAAACCTAATTTATCTAAAAATGGAGTCAGTCCAGCCTGTTGCAAATAGTCAGTTACCACCTTTGACCCAGGTGCAAGGCTAGTTTTAACCCATTCTGGAGTTTGCAAACCTGCTTCAACAGCAGCTTTTGCCAATAAACCGGCACCAACCATCACTTCAGGGTTAGAGGTATTTGTACAACTTGTTATAGCTGCAATGACAACTGCACCATTCTTCAAATCATAAGATGATCCATCAATAGAAATTTCTACAGGTTTTGCACCTGCACCATTGTCAATTTCAGCTGCAATGTCTCTCTCAGATGCAGCTTTTGCTGTCCGAAGTGGAATACGGTCTTGTGGTCTTTTTGGTCCAGAAATGCTTGGTTCAATAGTTGAAAGATCAATTTCGATAGAATCACTAAACTCTGGATCAGGAGTTTCTTCATCTCTGAATAGAAACTGCTCTTTAGTATAGGTTTCAACTCTTTTTATTAGCGATTCTGGTCTTCCTGTAAACCGCAAATAATTAAGCGTTTCTTCGTCAACAGGAAAAAATCCGACCGTAGCACCATACTCTGGACACATATTGGCAATTGTTGCACGTGCAGCAAGTGACAAATTACCAAGTCCAGGACCATAAAATTCTACAAACTTTCCAACTACATTTTTTTGACGTAGCAATTCAGTAACACGTAACACTAAATCGGTTCCTGTAGCACCTTCAGGTAATTCACCTACAAGACGAACACCAAAAACTTGAGGAATTAACATCGAAACAGGCTGCCCAAGCATGGCAGCTTCTGCTTCAATTCCTCCAACACCCCATCCAACAACACCAAGCCCATTGATCATGGTGGTATGCGAATCTGTACCAACAAGAGTATCTGGGAAAAGCTCTCCATCATCATTAGTCATCACTACTTGGCCCAAATATTCAAGATTTACTTGATGTACTATACCTGTTCCGGGGGGGACAACTCGGAATCCATCAAAGGCCTGTTGGCCCCATTTTAACAATTGATACCGTTCAATATTTCGTTCGTATTCTCTTTGAACATTGCTAATAAATGCATCACTTGTACCAAAAGCATCAACCTGAACGGAATGATCAATTACCAAATCAACTGGTTGTAAAGGATTAATTTTATCTGGATTACCACCCATTTCAGCAATTGCATCACGCATCGATGCTAAATCTACAACCGCAGGAACACCTGTGAAATCTTGCAATAAAACACGAGAGACTCGGAAAGCAATTTCTGTACTGGGAATTTCTGAAGGATCCCAATTGGCAATTGCTTTTATTTGATCTTCTGTAACACTTGAACCATCTTCAAATCGTAATAAATTCTCTAAAAGAATGCGCATTGTAAATGGTAATCGATCTATATCAATACCTAGAGATTCTGCCAAGATACTTAACTTGTAAATTGTCAGATCTTGACCATCGAGAGAAATGGTTGATCGTGAACTAAAGCTATTTAACGTCTTACCCATAAAAAATCCCTTCCACAAGAATTTAAGATCAATCGATTGTATCTTGGCAGTTTTATTGATGTTGTCAAATATTCTCACACTATTAATAAAAGTTGTATGAAAAAAAGTTACTTGTTTTTTTGATGCATTTAGCTGGTATGATTTCTGTTACGAAGAGTTGAGCCGAAGTGGCGGAATTGGCAGACGCGCTGCGTTCAGGTCGCAGTGGGCTTTTTGTCCGTGTGAGTTCGAGTCTCACCTTCGGCACCAGTATGTGCGCTCGTAGCTCAGTGGATAGAGCGCTGCCCTGCGGAGGCAGAGGTCGGAGGTTCGAATCCTCCCGAGCGCGCCATATATCATTATATAGTGTCCGATCAGATTAGGAGACGAAAGCCTAATCTATCATCGAGCTATAAAGCATTTACTTTTTCACCTTCAATACATAAGATGTTCACAAATTGTCACTAAATATGGTTGACTAACTCAACATTAGAACATTACTGGAGAAATTATGTCACTCAATGTCGTCGGGATGATTGGAGCAAACCCAAGCAAAGGTGAGACACCTGTCTCCATTATAGGAGGTGGTATCGATGTAGATTACCTCAATCGCTTTACCCAAGCTCATGAAAAGAGTGCTTTCGATGCTGTGTTGGTTGGATATAGATCAGATTCTGCAGATAGTTTTGCTGTAGCACAGGCAGCTGCAGCGGCTACTAAACACATAAAATTTCTAGTTGCCCACCGCCCTGGTTTTGTTGTGCCAACTCTGGCTGCTCGCCGGGCATCAACAGTTGACATCTTTACAGGTGGGCGCATCGGAGTACATTTCATAACCGGTGGCAGCGATGCAGAACAAAGAAGAGACGGTGACTATCTTGAACATGATGATCGTTACCGTCGTACAGACGAATATCTTACAGTATTCCGCAAAGCACTCTCGCAAGAATCATTCAATCATAGCGGTACGTACTACCAATTTGAGAACGCTTCGAGCTCGGTACAATCCCATCAAGTACCTTCCATCCCTATCTATTTTGGAGGTAGTTCTGATATTGCCCTCGACATTGGAGCCCGTCAAGCTGATGTATATATGTTCTGGGGTGAACCAAGGGCAGCCATCCAGCAACAGATCGAAGATCTGAACAAGCGTGCCGCAAATCACGGAAGAAATCTTGAATTCAGTGTTTCATTTAGGCCAGTAATTGAGGATACTGAGGCCTTAGCATGGGATAAAGCGAGAGAATTCCTAAATTCAGTTGAATCTAACTTGGCAGCAAATCCTATTCGTAAGAGAACTTCAATTGGCTCAAAAAGACTACTCGACTTTGCTAATGAATCGGATCTCCATGACGAACGTTTATGGATGCCTCTCGCTGCAGCTACTGGAGCATCAGGGAATACATCAGCTCTAGTTGGTACAGCAGAACAAGTAGCCGATTCACTTCTAAAATATTATGAACTAGGAGTAGGTACTGTACTTATTCGCGGCTGGGATCCATACCAAGATGCTATCGATTACGGTAAAGAACTAATCCCTATCTTGAAGCATGAAAGTTCCAAACTACGTGAATCAGTAAAATCTAATGCCTAATCCAAAATTATTAATTCACTCCAGAAAATACAAAAGTGTGACATGTTTGTTGGTTAATATTACATTCTAAAATATTAAGTTTTTCTCAAACCATTCAAATAACAAAATTAAAAGTTCTTCCCGACATTGTCTTAAACTATGGGTAGCACCCTCTAAAAGCACCAATTCTTTCGGTTCTTCCGCAATACTGTGAAGATATCGTGAACAATCTGGGGGTAATCTAATGTCATTTAAACCGTGTACGAATAATATAGGTCGTGGTGAAACTTGTTTGACATTTAATGCTCCAGCAGTTTGAGATGCTAAAGAAATAAGGCCACTTATCATCGGTTCACGTACGGCAGCTTCAATAGCTACTGCACCACCAAAAGAATGACCAACCAAACCAATATTATCTATTCCCATCTTTAATAAATGATGAACACCAAAAAGCACATCATAAATAGCCTCTTCGAGATTCCCTGGAAAACTATGAATTCTATAATCCAACAATAAAGCTGCAATCCCTTTACCGTATAAATTTTCTGCCAAAGAAGGATATATAGCTGATGCAGGTCCATCAAAACCACCATCACCACCACCAATCATCAACACAGCAGCAGTACTTAAAGGTGGATTATAAAATTTGGCATGAATCAATCCTTTATCAGATATGAGCTCTAGAAATTCAAAAGAGATTTTATTACTCATTTTTTTTCGACCTATCCATAAAGAGTTATGATATTAGTGTGAATATAAATAATCTACGCCATCAAGTCAGTACACTACCCAATTCTCCGGGCGTGTACATTATGAAAAATACTGCTGGTGAAATAATCTATATAGGTAAAGCTAGTAAGTTAAGATCGCGTGTTCGTTCTTATTTTGGATCAGCTAGATCTTTGGAGCCACGAGTCCAAATCTTAAGCAAGCAAATTGCTGATATCGAGCACATAATTACAGAAACCGCTACAGAAGCTCTTCATTTGGAAGCCACACTCGTAAAGCGACATCAACCGCATCATAATGTGAGGTTAAAAGATGATAAGCATTATCCCTATCTCAAAGTTGATATCCAAAATGAATGGCCACAAGTAACTATTACACGTCGAATTGATTCAGATGGAGCAAAATATTTTGGTCCCTACGCGTCTCCAGGATCTGTAAGGAGATCTTTAGCAGTTGTAAATAAACTTTTTCCATGGAGATCTTGCACAAAAAAAATTACTGGCACTGATGACAGACCTTGTTTAGATTATTTTATTGATCGGTGTATTGCACCATGCACTTCCTATTGTACTAAAGAAGAGTATGACGAGGTAATTCAATCTACAATTCTATTTTTAGACGGTAAATCAAATGAGGTTGAATCACGACTCATTAATGAAATGAATACAGCCTCTGAAAATCTTGAATATGAAAAAGCTGCACGTATAAGAGATCAATTAGAGGCGATAGAAAAATTACACGAAAATCAACAGCAAATGGTTACGACAACACCCTTAGATGCTGATGTATTTGGATTATTTAGAGAAAATAATGAAACTTGTATTCAGGTATTTTTTGCCAGAGGTACTATGATCGTTGATACAGACTCTTTTATGTTAATGGGAACTGAAAATGCCACCAATAGCGAGATACTGGCTGCTTTTTTAGGTCAGTTCTACGAAAATGCAAATTACATCCCAAAAAATGTTATTCTCCCTTCCGCACCCGATGACCTGCACGAACTAGAGTCCATGCTACGTACACAAAGAAATACTAAGGTTAATATTATTGTCCCAAAACGTGGACACCGCCGCTCTCTCGTGGCAACTGCAGAAAAAAATGCACAAGAATCAATGACCATGCATCACGCACGATGGATCTCTGACACTCAGAAAACTGAAGATGCAATAAAACTACTGCAAGTAAGCTTAGATCTGCCTGAAGAACCTCAGAGAATTGAATGCTACGACATATCTACCATACAAGGGACAAATACTGTTGGTTCATTGGTTGTATTTAATCAAGGCAAACCAGTGAAGTCAGAATATAGGAGGTTTAAGATTAAGTCTGTAGATGGTCAAAATGATTTCGCATCAATGCAAGAATTACTAAAACGTAGATTTACAAAAATTGCTAGTAATATAGAAAAAGATCCCACATTTAGTGTGCAAAATGTAACCGATCAAGACAATTCTTGGGTGAAGTTACCCGATCTAGTCATCATTGATGGAGGCAAGGGACAGCTGAGTGCTGTACTTGATGTAATGAGAGATCTTGGTTTATCTGACATACCTGTATGTGGTTTGGCTAAGAAAAAAGAAGAGCTCTTTATAAAAGATCAGTCCGAACCTATCGAACTACCTTCTTCGTCAGAAGCAATGTACCTTGTGCAGCGTATACGAGATGAAGCACATCGCTTTGCAATCAATTACCACCGATCTTTGAGAAATAATAATGCGAAAAAATCACTACTCGATTCAATACATGGGATCGGCCCAAAACGTAAAAAAACTCTCTACAAGAAATTCGGAAGTGTTAAAGCAATGCGAGAAGCAACAATAGAAGAATTAACAGAAATTGAGGGATTTTCAATTAGTTTAGCAAAACGCTTAAAAATGTACCTTTAACATCACTTAGAAATAAACCTTTTTGCAATACAATTTCACTTATTTTTCACATAAATAAATAAAATGGATGCATTGCATATCTCTACATGTATACTGCGATTTGAAGAGATGCAAATATTTATACAATATTACTGATCGGTTAGGATTGAATAATGCTAAAACGGATTGAAGAGTTTTTACATTACTTATCAGCAGAAAGAGGTTCTCCAAGAAATACAATTGAAGCTTATCGAAATGACTTAAACGGTCTGGTCAAATTTGCTGAAAAAACAATGAATACTGTCGATCATACCAACGCAGTTTCTCGAGAACTTATAATTAACTATCTGACCGATCTTAATGAAAGACAATATGCCAAATCGACAGTTGCTAGAAAAATAGCTGTGCTGAAATCTTTTTGTACATACTTAATTGATGTCGGTGATCTACAATCCAATCCAACTACAAACTTGAATTCTCCCAGACCACAAAAAGTAATACCAAAACCCCTTAGCCCTCAACATGTAGACTTACTACTCTCTCAGCCATTGAAACTTGAAACCCCCGAATCAGTTCGCGATGCAGCGATGCTAGAATTAATGTATGCGACCGGAATTCGTGTAACAGAATTAGTCTCACTTAACCTTGATAGCTTACATATTAAACCTCATCCAGCCTATATTCGATGCGTAGGCAAAGGTGCGAAAGAACGAACAATACCAGTACATGAAAAAGCGGTAGAAGCATTAAATACATACCTAGATCAAGGAAGAAATATTCTCCTCAAAGCTAGGTTACAACAGGCACTATTTGTCAATAGACGTGGCGAAAGGTTGACCAGACAAGGTTTCTGGCTAATTTTAAAAAACTACGCAAAATCTGCTGGTATTGAATCGCACGTAACGCCACATACACTTCGTCATTCTTTTGCTACACATTTATTACGTGGCGGAGCATCTATAAGAGATGTTCAAGAATTACTAGGACACGCTAATGTGTCAACTACACAGATCTATACGCAATTAGTAGATCAACATTTACGTGAAGTTTATGAAAACGTACATCCCCGTGCTAGTTAATTAATTGCCATCATAGATAAGAGGTATTTTGATAATTCGTAAAGTTCTCGCTAGGGAATTGTTAGATTCCCGAGGAAATCCAACCATAGAGGTCGACGTTATTTTAGAAAATGGATCTATCGGTAGATCTATAGTCCCAAGTGGAGCGAGTACTGGTGCTTATGAAGCAGCAGAATTAAGAGATTCCGAAAACGATCGATATAACGGTAAGGGTGTACTTCAAGCAGTAGCAAATGTAAACACAGAATTAAATCAATTATTGACTGGTAAAGATTCACAAGATCAAAACAATATTGACTACTTAATGATCGACCTAGACGGGACAAAAAATAAAGAAAGATTAGGTGCCAATGCAATATTAGGAGTTTCATTGAGCGTGGCTAAAGCCACTGCACAATCTTTGGAAATTCCACTTTATGAATACTTTCACCGTTTAAATAGTAGTGACAATAATGCGCCATATATTCTTCCTGTACCAATGTGCAATATATTAAACGGCGGTGCACATGCTTCTAATTCTGTTGATTTCCAAGAATTTATGCTCATCCCAGTGGGTGCAGAAAGTTTTCGTGAAGGATTGCGTTGGGTCGTAGAATCCTATCAACAGTTAAAAATATTACTATCAGAAAATGCATATGATACTTCTGTCGGTGATGAAGGAGGATTTGCTCCCAGTTTAAAAAATAATCGCAGCGCATTAGACCTTTTAATTGATGCAATACAAGTGGCGGGATATACACCTGAAAAAGATTTGGCAATTGCACTAGACCCCGCTACAACTGAATTGTGGGAAAATGGCAAATATAACCTCGCAAGTGAGTCGAGATTGATGTCATCAGCAGAGATGATTGATCTTTGGATCGAATGGTGCAATGAATTTCCTATCTTCTCTATCGAAGATGGTTTGGCAGAAGATGATTGGGATGGTTGGCAAAATCTAACATCTGCAATTGGAAAGAAAGTTCAAATTGTAGGTGATGACTTATTTGTGACAAATATTGACAGATTGAAACAGGGAATTGCAATGAACGCTGCAAATTCGATACTAATCAAACTTAATCAAGTTGGTTCTGTATCAGAAACAATAAATGCGATTACTTTGGCAAAAAATTCTGGATGGAATGCTGTCGTTTCTCATCGTTCTGGAGAAACTGAAGATACGACAATTGCACACCTTGCAGTAGGAACGGGCTCTGGTCAAATCAAGACTGGCGCACCTGCACGAACAGATAGGACCGCAAAGTATAATGAACTATTGAGAATCGAAGAAAACCTTGCAGAAAAAGGTATCTACCCGGGGATATCGGTTTTTAATAATTATGCCTGACAACTATTCTGACGCAGAAAATCTTGAACTACAGATTGCAAAATCCCCTCAACGGATATCTGGAATGCGAGTATTAAAAGAACAATGGAAATTACCCGGGAAACCTGCAGATTTATCGACAGTCGCAGCAGATTCATGGAGACAAACAAATTTCAATTTTGCTGAAGAAATTAAACTTATAGAAAATGGCCTTAATCTAGAAGCCAGATTTTCTGCAAGTGCATATACCCTAAGTGCACGAAATATGGATATGGCTGGGTTCGCAACGTTATGGAGTCGATCATTCCTTACATGCTCAGACATAACGACACTTATAAGACGTGGAGGATATCAAAGTGCAATGCCACTAATACGCCAGGCAGTTGAATTAATTGGTGCCCAATGGGGACTAACTAGCGAAATAGATACATGGCGAAGGTGGACACACGAAGCATTCAATCAGGAAAGTGATAGTCGCGCAATCGAACAAAAAGTGGGGCATTATTTCTCCGGTGAAAGTATTGCATCAGATCCCAATCTAAGAATTATATATAAAGCTGCTAGCGATTTTGGAAGACCAAATTTTGGGCCTAGTGCATTATTCGTTGCAAATGGAGCAAATAGAGTTAGATATCCTTTGATTTTTGCAGACCAAGCTTTTCATATTGGCTGGGCAGAATTAATATTCAGCTGGCTTATGATGCTTAACCGAAAACAACTTCATTTAAGTATGCGTATACCAAATTTTTTTCCCATAGATGCAAAAAATAAACATCAGATTATCGAGCATATTCAATTAATTGAAGAATATTTATCTGATGATCAAAAATGCAGAATAGAAGAATATGAAGATAAAGCTGGGAGGCCACGCCACTTAATGATCAATTTTCGGAGACAATTAAGTGATCAAAGAGCTCGATTACTATTTTAGCAATTAAATGACGACTATAATAGATTTTAAACATATGGCGTCAAAGTATTAGGGAGTACATATGTCAATAAGGGTAGGTATTAATGGCTTTGGTCGAACTGGCAGAGCAGCATTTAGAGCATGGTGGGAAAACAAAAGAGAAGACTTTGAAATTGTAGCCATCAATCGAGGTCCTGTTAACGTCCGTACACACCTCCTACGTTATGACTCTGACTATGGTCGATTCCCTGCTGAAATTATTGATGGAGATGACTATTTCACAGTAGATAATCATAGGGTTAGAGTGTTCGATTCCAACGAACCTGCTGAAATTCCTTGGGCAGAGGAAAATGTTGATTTAGTAATTGAGTCTACAGGGCAATTCAAAACAGCAGATGATGCAAGAGTTCATCTCGGCAAAAGTGTTAAGAAGGTAATTATCTCTGCACCTGCAAAAAATGAAGATTGGACCGTAATAATGGGGATCAATCATGAAGACTATTCACCAAGTGAACATCATGTTATCTCTGCAGGATCATGTACTACTAATTGTGTTGTACTAGCAGTAAAAGTTTTACATGATGCTTTCACGATTAATCACGGCTTTATGACGACTGTTCATGCATATACGGGAGACCAGAATCTTGTTGATAACTCTCATAAAGATCTAAGACGGGCAAGAGCAGCTGCACTCAATATAGTGCCCACATCCTCTGGAGCTTCAAAAGCAGTTGGCCAAGTCATCCCAGATTTAGCAGGGAAATTTGACGGTACTGCCCTAAGAGTACCTACACCTACAGTCTCATTAGTTGATCTAACGACAAGCCTGAAAGACACTCCCACTATCAAGGACATAAATGAAGTTTTTGAAAAGGCAGCTGAAAGTTCTTTGGCACCATATCTTGCTTATGAAAAAGATGAATTAGTTTCTACAGATTTTAAAGGCAATTTAGCATCTTGTATCTTTGATGCCCCTTCCACAATGGTAGTTGATGATCATTTAGTCAAAACTCTTGAATGGTACGATAATGAATGGGGATATTCGTGCCGCTTAACCGACGTCATCAGCTTAATATCAGAACGAGGTTTGGAATAATATAGCAATGTTAGATTCACTAACAGAAAAATTTCAAAATACCTTTAAAAGATTAGGAGCTTCAGGAAAAATTTCTGAAACCGATCTCGAAACAGCATTAAAAGATGTGCGTGTAGCACTACTAGACGCTGATGTTAATTTTCAAGTAGTCAGAGAATTTATTTCTGACATAAGACAACAGGCCCTAGGTAAAGAAGTTACGCAATCAATTACTCCAGGACAACAAATCATAGCAATCGTTAACCAAGCACTAATAGAGATGTTAGGCGGTAAATCAGAAAAATTATTTTCGCCAACGAATGACCCAACTAAAATCATGATCGTCGGAACCAAAGGAGCAGGAAAAACTACACTTTGTGGACGTTTAGCACTGCGCTATAAGAAAGAAGGAGCACATCCACTCTTAGTTTCTACTGACTTCGACAGAGTTGCAGCAGGTGAGCAGCTACAAATGATCGGAAAACAAATTGATGTGCCAGTTTGGGTAGAAGAAAAACAATCATCACCATCAAAGATAGCTATCCGAGCATTAGAAGAAGCTATAAAAATAAACGCAAACGTAATCATTATTGATACGCAAGGAACTTTATCTCTTAACGATGATCTAGCAGATAATTTAGCTGCACTAGCAGATACATTCGATCCTTCAGAAATTTTAATCACTGTTGATGCAATGACAGGACAAGATTCGGTCACATTAGCTAAACAATTTGATGAAGAAATTGAAGGCACAGGCATTGTAGTAACTAAAGTAGATTCTGACACGAGAGGCGGGGCAATACTTTCCGTTAGAAAAGTTACAGGACTACCTATAAAGTTAATTACAACAGGAGAAAAACTTGATGCACTTGAAGATTTTCATCCTGATCGTATTGCATCCAGAATTCTTGGTATGGGAGATGTTGTAACACTAGTAGAAAAAGCTCAAACATTATCTTCCGAAAAAGATATTAAAAATACTGTTAACAAAATGAAAACCGGCGATTTTAATCTGGAGGATTTTCTTCAACAAATGCAGCAAATGAAGAATATGGGACCATTAACTGGAATATTAGACCTTATTCCAGGAGGAAAACAATTAGCGCAGCAAGTTGCAGGTGTAGAAGTAAATGATAAGTTTATAGCACACAGCGAAGCTATAGTGCTGTCAATGACTCTAGAAGAAAGAAGAAATCCTGATATCCTGAACGGATCACGTAGAAGAAGAGTAGCACATGGCTCTGGTACCTCACCTGCAGAAGTTAACAGGTTGTTGAATCAATTTAAAGATGCAAAAAAAATGATGCAAGCATTAACTACTGGAAAAGGGCAAGGCGGACTATCTCGGATACTCGGGTTATAGTACGATATTTAGTTCATAAAGTACTATAAATAAACTTAGTGAAGAGGAAAAAATTGCTAAGAATTCGTTTGCGACGTAATGGAAAGAAAAAACACCCCTACTATAGAGTGGTTGTGGCAGATCAGCGTGCTCCACGAGATGGAGATTTTATAGAAGTCGTTGGACATTACAATCCACGAACACAACCGAGTACTGTGGTTTTAAATGAGGAAAGAGTTAAACATTGGATCGGAATAGGCGCCCAACCGTCAGAAACAGTTCATAGAGTTTTGCACAAGGCAGGGTTAGTTACTACGCCTCCTCCCACACGTGTGACCAAGCCAACAAGAGCTGAGCAAGAAGCTCTCAAGGCGTCCCAGGAGCCTTCTAGTGATAGCACAGAAGAGCAAATTGAAGAACCTACAGGCGAATCTACAGATGATACTGAAGAATAAGAAAGTTAAAATATGAAATCATTAGTCGAGTATATCGCTCGATCATTAGTCAGTGATCCAGATAGTGTTGTAGTAACCGAAGAACATCGTGGTGATAGAGTAATTATGCACCTTCAGGTTGCAGATGAAGACAAAGGTCGTGTCATAGGTAGAGATGGCCGTTGCGCAAATGCCATTAGATCATTACTACATGTTGCTGCGGTACAAGCTGGTGTTCGTGTTTCCTTAGATATTGATTGAGTCCAATCGTCAAGACAATGGGGAAAAACCAAGAATTCCCAACAGATTTTGTCGCTGTTGGAAAAATCAATCAACCGTGGGGAATACATGGCCACGTAAAAGTAACACCACTCACGGATAATCCAGAACGTCTAGTTACAAATGCGAGCGTTTATATTGATTCTAAGTTAACCAAAATTTTGGATGTACAAAGCCCGCAAGGATATCCAATTATTCAATTTGCAGGATATGAAGATCGACAATCCGCTGAAGTTTTACTAGGAAAATTAATTTCAATCGAAAAGGATTCCCTACCTAAATTAGAAATAGATACATATTATGTACATGATTTAATCGGACTAAGTATTACCACCAATGAAGGAATAATACTTGGCAAATTAGTAGATGTCCTTACCACTGGCGCTAATGATGTTTACGTTATACGCAACCACGGCCAAAAAGATGTTCTTATTCCTGCAACTGCTGAAGTTATCGATAATATTAATATCGACGATAGAATAATGACCATTAAAGTGTTACCCGGCTTATTGCCCGATCTTGAAATATAAATCCAGATTACTAAATGATCGATTATTTTTAATTCAATGTCGTATTTCAACTTTCAGAGAAGTTTACCGCACCTTATAATAACCGATATGCAATTCAAATTGCCCTCGTAGCTCAGTGGACAGAGCATTGGCCTCCTAAGCCATGTGCCCAGGTTCGAATCCTGGCGGGGGCACCATTCCTATTTTTTAATAAAGAATACTATATTCCCCATTCAACCCTGACTATTTCTGCAATTCTTCTTTTCTTGGTAACATTCTTTAAATCTAGAAAGAAGAAATTATGTTTGAAAATCGTCGTAAAAAATTAATTAAGTCACTTAATACCGAATCAAATTCATGTGCGGCAATATTTGTTAGCAACAGAGAAATGACAAGAAATTCTGATGTATTACATGAATTTCGACAGGAATCCAATTTTTATTACCTTAGTGGCTTTGATGAACCTGATTCAATTTTACTTATTCGCCCCAATCACCCTGAAGAATACGTCATGTTCGTTCGACCACATGACCCAGAAATGGCAATTTGGGTTGGAGCTAGGGCAGGTATTGATGGCGTGCAAGAATTTTATGGCGCCGATGCTGCTTTCCCTATTGATACTTTTGCAGAAAAAATTAATGAATTACTTAGTGAAGTAGATGATATTTTCTATGGAATAGGTTCAGATCAAGAAATTGATGGAATCATTTCAAATTATTTAACTTTACGACAGAAAAATAGTCACCGTGGACAAAAAGGATTCTCTTCACTCAGAGATCCCAGACCTTTAGTTGAAAATTTACGAATGTTCAAATCAGATGATGAAATTAAATCTCTTAAAGAAGCAATACGTATTACAGAACAAGGATTTCAGACAGCACAAAGCCTGACAGAGCCTGGATTGCATGAATTCGAAATTCAGGCTGCTTTAGAAAATGAATTTCGTCGACTTGGTTCATCAAGAAATGGTTACCCTTCTATAGTCGCATCAGGAGATAACGCTTGTATCCTCCATTACACAACCAATCGAGAACAACTTAAGGATGGCGATTTACTTCTAATTGACGCAGGTGCAGAATATGACTACTACACAGCTGATATAACAAGAACATGGCCTATCAATGGACATTTTTCGACATCACAACGTTATATCTATGATGTTGTCTTAGAGGCACAACAGGCAGGGATCCAACGTGCAAAACCTGGCGCAACATTAGATGAAATCCATCATGCAACTCTAGAAGTTTTAGTCAGAGGATTAATGGAAAGTAAGATACTTTCTGGGGCCATCGATAAATTAATTGAAGACCGAAAATATCAAAATTTTTACATGCACTCTACTTCACATTGGCTGGGAATGGACGTTCACGATGTCGGGAATTATCGTAACAAAAAAGAGCCAATCGCCTTGGAACCTGGAATGTGCTTTACAGTAGAGCCTGGACTTTATTTATCTGCTAAAAACCATAAAATTCCTAAAGAATTTCAAGGGATCGGTATTCGCATCGAAGACAATATTCTTATAACAGAACATAGTTATGTCAACTTAAGCAAGAACATACCCTCGTGATCTAAAAAATCTGAACGTTATTAGGCTTTGTTGACTGATTAATACAGAAAAAAAACCATACAGACATCGTGATATTTGCTAAGAACAAAAATAACTATAACAAAATGCTAATTAATACTCGTAAAAATAGTTCAGAAATGTTAACGTGCTTATATAAATAAACGAATGTCTTGACATTTTTGTAACTTTTCGCCATTATTTCGATCCCACATGTAGCAAAGTGCTTATGCGGGTATACAGTTTATTAGTTACAAAATTATACGTTTAATTTTATCGATATAATATTATTTTGCTAAGAGGAAGGACCTGAACAATGCGTATACAGCGCTTTTTTACCCAAGCTGGTCATGACCCATATGAAGGAATTAACTTTACAAACAGATCATCCAAAATTGTGAACCCTGATGGATCTGTTGTTTTTGAAGCACTAGATATTCAAATGCCTGAGCAATTTTCACAGGTTGCTGTTGATATAATGGCGCAAAAATACTTCCGCAAAGCTGGAGTCCCAGTTGAAACGACAGCAATAAGTGAAAAAGGAATCCCAAATTGGATGCGACGTCGCAAACCAACTGCTAAAACTGAATTTACATGTGAAACAGATGCTAGGCAAACCTTCCACCGACTAGCTGGCACGTGGGCTTATTGGGGTACAAAATACAATTATTTTGATACAAAAGAAGATGCACGTACATTCTACGATGAACTCGTACATATGATGGCGAGTCAACGATCAGCACCTAATTCACCTCAGTGGTTTAACACTGGCCTTAACTGGTCGTACGGCATTGAAGGACCAGCACAGGGACATTCATATGTCAATCCAGATAATGGCGAAATGACTCAATCAACAAGTGCATATGAACGTCCACAACCACATGCTTGTTTTATTCAGTCCGTTGCAGATGATCTTGTTAATGAAGGTGGAATTATGGATCTATGGACTCGTGAAGCCCGTATCTTTAAGTACGGATCAGGCACGGGTTCGAATTTCTCTAATATTAGAGGAGCAAATGAAAGCCTTTCCGGAGGGGGCAAATCTTCAGGTTTAATGTCTTTTCTTAAAATTGGAGATCGAGCCGCAGGTGCAATTAAATCTGGAGGAACTACACGACGAGCTGCAAAAATGGTTATTGTAGATGCAGATCATCCTGACATTGAAGAATTCGTAGATTGGAAAGTAAAAGAAGAGCAAAAAGTAGCCTCATTAATCACTGGATCACGTGTAGTGAAACGTCATTTAAATGAAATTTTCAGTTACGCTAAAGAAAATGATGTCTTGGAAGAAAATAAAAGTTTACGCAAGGCTATACGCCTAGCCCGTCAAGATGCAGTTCCTGAAGGGTATATTCAGCGCGTCTTGCAGTTAATTGAACAAGGTGAACATTCATTTGAATTTGATGAATTTGACAGTGACTGGCAAGGTGAAGCGTACATGTCTGTCTCAGGGCAAAATTCAAATAACTCCGTAAGAGTTAATTCAGATTTCCTGAAAGCTGTGGAGGAAAATGAATCATGGAACCTTACTAATCGCACTGACGGATCAACCTATAAGACAGTCAAAGCACAAGAACTCTGGGATAAAATAGGGCAAGCAGCCTGGAATTCTGCCGATCCTGGTCTTCAATTTGATACAACAATCAATGAATGGCATACCTCTCCCTCCGGTGGGAGAATTAATGGCTCAAACCCTTGTAGTGAATACATGTTCTTAGATGACACTGCTTGCAATCTTGCATCAATAAACCTGCTTGCGTTTACCGATCTCGAAACTGGTGATTTCGATATTGAAGGATATCGTCATGCAATACGACTGTGGACAATTGTTCTTGAGATTTCGGTACTCATGGCACAATATCCAAGTGATCAAATTGCTCTACTTTCATATGAATACAGAACACTAGGACTGGGGTATGCAAATTTAGGTGCATTGCTAATGCTTCAAGGTATTCCCTACGATTCCAACGAAGCTTTAGGATGGACTGGAGCACTAACTGCAATCATGACAGGTGACTCATACGCTACTTCCGCCGAAATGGCTAGTGAACTTGGAGCTTTCCCCAGATATAGCGATAATAGCAATGAAATGTTACGAGTCATACGTAATCACAGACGTGCAGCATATAACTCAGTACATTCTGATTACGAAGGATTAACTGTTTATCCTAAAGGCATTGAATCTGTGTCTACTCCAAAAGAATTATATGCTGTTGCATGTCAATCTTGGGATCGTGCACTAGAACTAGGTGAAAAACATGGCTACCGAAATGCGCAAACAACGCTAATAGCACCTACAGGTACTATAGGCTTATTAATGGACTGTGATACAACAGGTGTAGAGCCTGATTTCGCGTTAGTCAAATTTAAAAAACTAGCAGGAGGAGGTTACTTTCGTATTATTAACGAATCAGTTCCAACTGCCCTTAAACGCTTGGGATACAGTCGAAATAACATTGATGAAATCATCAAATATGCTGTGGGTACTCAAAGACTTGAAGGAGCTCCTCTTATCAATCGAACCTCCTTGGCAGAACATGGATTTACTCAGCCTTTATTAGATAGTCTAGACCAAGCACTAAGTACCGCCTTTCACATTAGTTTTGTATTCAATAGATACCAATTAGGAGATGATTTTTGTAAAGAAACGTTACAGATAAATGATGAAGATCTTAATAATCCATCATTTAATTTGTTACAGAATCTTGGTTTTACATCAGATCAAATAGAACAAGCAAACGACCATATTCTTGGTCGTATGACGGTAGAAGGAGCCCCACATCTTAAAGAATCAGACTACTCAGTCTTCGACTGTGCCAACAAATGTGGAAAATATGGAAAACGTTATATAGAACCACTTGCACATGTTCGTATTATGTCAGCAGCGCAACCGTTTATCGCTGGAGCAATCAGCAAAACTATCAATATGCCTGCTGAATCAACTATTAAAGATGTAAAAGAAGTTTATATGGAAGCTTCACAATCGATGATTAAAGCACTTGCACTTTATCGTGATGGGTCAAAACTTTCCCAACCATTAGCTGCAGCAATTTTCGATGATTATGAAGATAATGAAGAATTATTAGATTCCGAACAACACCCAGCAGTGATAGCAGCTGAAAAAATGCTCCACGCAATTGGTCGTGGACAAAGAGAATCGCTCCCTGCAAGACGATCGGGCTACGCACAAAAAGCAAAAGTTGGTGGCCACACAATCTATATTCACACTGGAGAGTTCGAAAAAGAACCAGGTGAGAAACCTCGTGTAGGTGAACTTTTTATTGATACAGCAAAGGATGGAGCAGCTTTTAGAAGTCTTATGAATTGTTTCGCTATTGCCGTCTCAATGGGTCTACAATACGGAGTCCCATTAGAAAAATTTGTAGATACTTTTGTCTTTACCAAATTTGAACCCAACGGCATGGTGACAGGTCACGATAGAATTCAATTTTCGAGTTCAATTATAGATTATATTTTCAGAGAACTAGCTGTGACATATCTTGACAGAGATGAACTAGCACATTTAGGACCTGTTGAATTAACTACCGATCCTAGTGCTGATGATGATATGCCAATAGATATAGGATCTAAAGTTGAACTTGCCGATTCGATTGATATAGCAAGAGAAAAAGTAGTTAGCACAGATAAATTGACGCAACAATTACCTTCTGGAATTACTGCTTCATCAGTCATTGAATTAAGTCCGCACACCACAAAATCTGAAGATCTAGTACTAGTAGAACAAGCTAGACAGAGCGGATTTGAAGGTGACCCTTGCCCTGAATGTGGACAGCTTATGATGGTTCGAAATGGGACTTGTCTTAAATGTATGGCGTGTGGAACAACTACTGGTTGCAGCTAACAAAAGTTAAATTTATTCCACCATCCAAATATTTGATGCACGCTTTGGACCTAAAAGCACAGGTTCGGTATGTCCGCTTACAGTGATTGTAACTGAATCTACTTCCCCACGTACGCGTGCTACACTAACGATATTCACGATCGAACTAGGCTTAAGATTTACTTCATCATAAAAACGAAGTAATTCCTCATCTTCTTCAAAAACACGATCAATCTTACCTTGTTGACCTTCATCTAAATCACTTAACCTTAACATAGATAGTTCGTCGTTAGATGAAGAACCAGGAATAGGGTATCCAAAAGGTGAAATGACTGGATCACCCAACAACTTAACAATCAACGGCTCCGTGACATCAGAAATTGCATGCTCCATAAGGTGAGCTTCTTGATATGCATCAACCCAATCTAAACCCATTACGTCAACAAGCATACATTCAGCTAATCGATGTCGACGTACAACTAATCTTGCACGATCAAATCCTTTATTCGTGAGGGTGATCCTTTTCTTGGTATCAATATCAACTAAACGATCTCTACTCAATCTTGAAAGCATACCAGCAACAGATGCTGGACGAATATCTAAACGTTCAGCAACACGTGCTGCAATAACTTCTTCACCTTCGTCATTTGATAAGCGATATATAGTAGTCAATGCATCGTCTGCAGCAACATTTGTCACCTGTTTAGGCATATGATTAACCTTTCAACACATAAACACACTAACCAAAGAAATTTTATATTACAAATCAAAAATAATATCTTGTAGTATCAGACCATTCTATCCAATACAACTACAATAACGTAGGAGAAAAGTGTGAACAAAAAAATAAGTGACAATTCAAGAGTTGACCCACTTAAAAGGATAATTAAAGAAATACATCGTATTGATGATCATGCACTTTGGGCAGTAAATGGAAAGATATCACTTCAATTACAAGATGTTCCCTGCGACGCAGATAATACAGAAATTACAACAAGAAGAGACATCTTAAAATTATTAAAAGACCCATCAAATCAATTCATAAAGTCAATAAAAGAAAATATTAGTTCACCAACAGCTATACAGCTAAGTTCAAATGGGCATAATTTCACAATTCATGGTGATCCCACAATATATGGTAGGTATGACTCCATAAAGCCTACTCAAATACCATCACTATGGGATGCACTAGTTAGCGTTCATTGCGAGAACATTATCGTGTTATGCACTCCAATAGAATGGGAATTATTGGTCGCGATATTAACAGAAAAAAGAGAGAGCATTGATCTGCTCAAAAAAATCTTAAGTCGAAGAGGTTACGACAGCCGCTTAGTCGTAAGGCTACTTAGAGAAGGTAGAGTTGACCAAGAAACAGAAGAAAATGTTTGGAAAACACTAGAATCAAGTATTTGATTGAGCACTATCGATTAAACGGGGCGTTACGTCTAAAGCACGTTTTTTCCAAAAACTAACCATTTCTTCGTGAACTTGCAAAAAATGTGATGTATTTTTTGCAAGTTCTTCACATAAAAGAATTAAATTCTGGACATCATCAATATGTACTGTTTCTGCTTCAATTTTCCCTTTTTTACCTGCATTATGCCAATTACCAAGGGCAATACAAGCTGCCCCTGTCTCATAACCTAAGAGATCAAATGCCGTAGCTTCTGTCCCTCCTGCGTCCATAAGTTTTCGCTGATAAAGAAAATTATCGTGTATGGTTTTCAATCGATTAGCAACCGATGTCATCCACATTGACATTTTAGGAGAAAAAATATGCTGTTTGTCTCCAACACGAATAATAGCACCCTGACCTTGTTCAGCACGTCCACCCTCAGAGGAAGAAGTTTCTATAGATATCACAAGTGAATCTTTAGGTAACAAACCGTCTGCAGCACTAGCTGCTGCACCTTCAAGTCCAACTTCTTCAGCTCGAGTAAATAAACCAATTACATTACCTTGATGTTCACCAAATACCATTCGATCAATAGTAGATAAAACAATTGCACATCCAACTAAATCATCACATTGTAAGGCATGAACAATTTTTCTTTTAAGCGAAAAATGCTCTACATCCCAAACACCAATGTCACCAATATTAATATTCTTAACAGAGTTGACTTTAGCAATCGCACCAATAATTCTACGGCTAGAAGTACCAGTGTGTAATTCATGACTCTGTATTGTTTCGACCGTCGCAGTCACGCCATTTTGAGGTAGAGCATCACCGTGGATTTTAATCTTTTCACCTATACCATATTGTGCTGACAAACCACCCAAAAATTTTAGAACCAATTTTCCCTCAGAAATCTCCTCCACAATAAATGCAGGATGATCTGTATGAGCCTGCAAAACTAATGGTCGAGAGCTATCCCCATGATTATAGAAAATATATGCATTCCCAAATTGATCTAACTTAAAGTTTAGCCCTCTATCAATTGCAAATTCACGTATGTAATCAATCACTAAATGCTCATTGTACGAAGTTGTTGGAATCGACAATATTTCTTTCAACAAAACTGGTAAAGGTTTTAATTTAGACAAAGTCATTACATTCCGTCCTAGATTTAATTTACAACGATATAGTAATTATTACATTGTTATACGACTGTTTGAGGCTTAAAATGTATTATATGAAATCTATATTACCGACGTCAGCCATTCCTATCCCAATACCAAAGAAAAAAAAACGAAGGGATAATCGCATACATAATAGGCCTCTGGAACCAATTGAATTAGAGTTAACCGGTTTTGCATCTGGAGGTAGGGCTATTGGACATCACAATGATGGCAGAATTGCATTTGTTGAATATGGGATTCCAGGTGAACATGTAATAGCTGAAATTACAAATAGCGAACCAAATTTCATAGAAGCTACAGCAGTTTTAGTAACAAAAAGTTCACCGTATAGAGTTGAATCCCCTTGCGTATATTTCGGTCAGTGTGGTGGCTGTCAACTACAACACATTGATTATGATCATCAATTACAATTAAAGACAGATGTAGTCGCTAACCAATTAATTCACATAGGAAATTTTAGCAAAACAGAAATAGACAATTGGTTAAAAATGATGATTGGTTCCGTAAATTCATGGAACTATCGTAATCATATGCGTTTTACAGTTCGCCGTGATGGCCAAATAGGATTTATGCAGCGCGGCACACATCGATTCCTTCGTATAAATGAATGTAAAATTGCTTCCCCTAGAGCTAATGATTTATTGAATTTACTACAAGATCGTACTATGCAAACACAACAAATATCTATTCGAGTAGCCGAAAATACAGATGATTTTTTGATCCAACCACATCTGAAATGGCGCCCTCGAACTAAGTCGAATCGCCCTTCCAGCGGTCAAAGATCTTATTATGAACAAATAGGTGAACATGATTATCGAGTTTCTGCAGGTGCATTTTTTCAAGTAAATACAAAACAGGCTGAAGTACTAGTTCGACTAGTAACTGAACGAGTACTAGAAGTACAGCCCAATAAAGTGATAGACGCTTATTCAGGAGTGGGAACCTTCGCAGCACAATTAGCACCAGAAGTAGAAGAAATAATAACTATTGAATTTTCATCTGCTGCAGACGGTGATGCTTCAATAAATTTACAAGATTATGAAAATATTACCCGGATTGAAGGTACTGTTGAAAGTGCATTCCAAAATATGGACTTAACAGCTAACGTACTAATTATAGATCCACCGAGATCTGGGTTGGATAAAGAATCAATAAATACTCTCATCAATTCACCAATAGAACGCATAGTTTATATTTCCTGCGATCCTGGAACGCTTGCACGCGATTTAAGGTTATTAGTAGATGGTAGTTTTGAAATCATAGATATACAGCCTTTAGATATGTTCCCACATACCCAACATATTGAGTGTGTTACTACCTTGGAAAAACAAACTTAATATTAAAAGCGAGATACAATCTTACTATTCGATATCTAGGATATTATTATGGTAGAGCAAATTATCTCTGCACAAAATATTTTTAAAACATACGATACTGGCGAGGTGCACGTTCGTGCCTTGCAAGATCTCTCGATTAACATAGAAAGAGGCTCCATGGTTGCTATCATGGGCCCGTCAGGGTGTGGAAAAACTACACTTTTGAATTGTCTTTCAGGAATTGATGACATCAATAGTGGAACAATTCATATTGAAAATACTGATTTATCTCAATTGGATGATAATAGTAAAACCGATTACAGGGCCCGACGTATGGGTTTTATTTTTCAATTTTACAATCTACTTCCCGTATTGAATGCAATCGAAAATATTGAACTTCCATTACTAGTTTCAGGAGTACGTCCTAGTGAGGCACGAGAGCAGTCCCTTAAAATGCTGGATTTAGTTGGGTTGACTGATTGGAAAACTCATAAACCTGCACAACTCTCTGGAGGGCAACGCCAAAGAGTAACAATTGCAAGAGCACTCGTTAACAATCCAGCAATTGTTTGGGCAGATGAGCCAACAGGCGATCTAGATTCACAAACGGCTACAGAAATTATGGATTTGATGAAATCATTAAATAAAGAACAAGGGCAGACATTCGTAATCGTCACACATGATTCTGGAATAGCAAAACAATGCAACAGAATCATTCAGATGCGTGATGGGCAAATTGAAAATGAAGAATTCACCTAATGGATAGTCTTTTCGGTGTTTCTTTAACTTCGATTTTATCTGGCCTCATGCTAGTCACTAGTTTAATTATTGCATTACTAATCTATATTGGTTGGCGCCATCGATTATTATTATCAATGGGATTCAGAAATGTAATACGACGAAAAACTCAAACTGCATTAATCGTAATAGGGTTAATGCTATCAACTCTCATTATAAGCGCAGCTTTCGCTACAGGAGATACTGTAGCCTATTCTGTTACCAATGGAACCTATTGGGGTTTTGGAAATGTAGATGTCATCGGGGAAGTAAAACGTGATTCGCCTGAAGGAATCCAACAAAAACACGTCGAACAAGTACGTCAACACTTTGCATCAAATGAGAACGTTGATGGAGTAACAGGTACCGTAAAAGCTTATGTACCTGCAATTAATCTTGATCAACTACTTTCTTCACCACAAGCTGTTCTGGTTGGTATAGACGATCTTTCATTTGAAGCCTTCGGTCCTTTAACTTCTGTATCTGAATGTGAAGAACCCAATACAAATGCATTAGAAAATATAAATTGCCAATTAGATATTAAAAATCTAGAAAAAAATGAAGTTTATGTAACCTATCTGCTAGCTGAAGAGATACAAATATCAAAAAATGAAACTATCCGAATATATATTGAAAATTCACCATACGACTTCAAAGTTAAAGACATTATCCATGATAATAATATCGTTTCTCATTTTAGTAATGACGGAGGTTGGGGTGGAGTAGTAACAAACATCGAAAGCTCTCGATCAATTCTTAAAAGTCCTTTACGAGTAGATAACATACTAATTTCAGCACAGGGAGGAATACGTGGAACATTAGACCTAATCCCTGGAATAGAGAATGACTTTAAAGAATTAATCAAAAAAAACGACCTACCTATACGTACTACTCAAAATAAATCTGAAGCAATTGATTTTGCAGAACTCATCGGATCTATTTTTGTCACCTTTTTTCTTATCTTTGGACTCTTTTCTATAGCCGCAGGAATAATGCTCATCTTCTTAACTTTTGTTCTTTTGGCTGCAGAAAGAAAAGCAGAAATGGGTATGGCAAGAGCGATAGGGATGAATCGATTACAACTCACATTTGCTTTTATTGCTGAAGGTATGACCTACAACATTGTATCTGCATTTATAGGTGCAGCTCTCGGATTAGGTGTTTCCTATGCATTGCTACAAATATTAGAATCGTTAGTGTTCGATGATTTTGGTCTCGAACTAAGCTTTCATTTTAATTGGACTGGCTTTTTTGTGGCTTATCTCCTTGGGATCGTAATCACATTTATCACTGTTACTTTGGCTTCATGGAGATCTGCAAACATCAATATCGTCCGCGCAATAAGAGATATCCCTGAACCTGACTTATTAAAAAGTAAAGATACTTCATTCTCAGGATTAATAGCGGCAACAGGTGCGTCCATTTGGTATTTAATTTGGTTTGTTTTAGTTAGCCTGGGTGCAGTTCTTGTATTTTTCGGATTTATATATGGGCTCACTACATATGGAGCCAGTTTGTTAGCAGGTATTGTAATCTCTGCATTCTATATTTGGGGCGCAACACATATAAATCATAAAAAATCAAAATTGCTCATTTTGTGGTGGATCTCTTTCAATATTATTGCCTTTATCACTTGGTTATTACTCCGGACAAAACAATGGGCAAGTAACCACCAAAATACTGGAGGATGGGCTTTATTAATGCTCCTTATTGGTTGTATTGCGGTCTATTGGGGTGGTTGGATCTCTCAACAGGCATTCGCATACACAGCTGGAATGACATTAGCTATCTTTTCTATTGCGATGATGGCAGTTCATTTCAAGGCACAGGCTCGTTTAACTTTTACAATAGCTTCAATTATTACACTTTGGTATTGGTTATTACCTTTACCATTTTCTCTTTTTATTGAAGGGGCAACCACAAGTGGAACTGCAGAAGTGTGGCAGGATCCTGTAAATGCATTATTCAAGCTATTCGGATTAGGTCACGCTGATATATCAGGGAATATTGAGATGTTCTTTGTTTCAGGTATTTGTATTACAGCAGCAAGTACATTATTTGTGATTTTCAATGCAGATATACTTGTTAGGGTGGCTGGGTTTTTCCAACCCATACTCGGAGGAATTACACCAGCAGTGCGTACTGCTATTTCATACCCGCTTGCATCCAAATTCCGAACAGGCATGACATTATCAATGTTTACATTAGTTGTATTTAGTCTGGTAGTAATGGCCACATTAAATTATAACTTTACACAATTATTCACTGGAGAAGATGCTCAGGGTGGATTTGATATACAAATTATTGCAAACCAAAACAATGCTCTTCCTGATTTGAGAACTGAACTCATCAATCAAGGTTATGATCTCGATACCGAAATACGTTCAATTGGAAAACTACAATCACATCAATTCAAAATGAGACCGACAGAAAAAATTAATGACAAATTTAAACGCTACCAAGTTTCTGGTATTGATAGTGACTTTATAGACAGTGCTGACTTCCCTCTCTCAACATTTGCGAAAGGATATTCAAGTGATCAGTCTGTAATGCTAGCATTAAAAAACAATAATAATTTTGCTCTTGGTAATCCTCAAATTTTTGTTAGAGATGACGGTGGATTTGGTCCACCACCTGAAGGATTACAAATAGAAGGTTCTATTACCGAATTGCAAGAGACGCCTTGGGAACCTATCGCAGTAACTTTTAAAGTAGCAGATGAAAATGAAGAACAAATTTTCTACATAATTGGTTTTGTAGAATCACCCATTATCAGCGGCACAGTACCACAATGGAATTCTTTATTCATAAATTATGAAGCATTTGGTGAAATGCATAAGAATAATTATCCTGATTCCTACTTTCTTGTAACAAATCAGCACGATGTCGAAAATACTGTTCGAATAGCAAACGATATCGAAAGATCGTTAATCAATAAAGGTGTTCAAGCAATTTCACTGAGTCAAAAAATTCAAGAAAGTGCAAGCACTTCTAATGCTTTTTCTTCACTATTCCAAGGTTTTATGAGCTTAGGACTTATTGTGGGGGTTGCAGCACTGGGTGTAATTGCATTTCGAACCGTAACAGAACGTAGACAACAAATAGGTATGTTACGTGCCATCGGATATTCACGAAAACTCATCGCCTTTTCCTTTTTCCTGGAATCATCATTTATTGCTCTAACAGGAATAATACTTGGAGTATCCCTAGGGGCAGCGTTAGGATATAACCTGATGACATCACCAGATTTTACTGATGGTACAGACATTGACGTCGCAATTCCTTGGACACGGGTGTTAATAGTTGTAGGAATTGCTTATCTCGCAAGCGCAATCATGACAATTTTACCAGCACGGAGTGCTTCAAAAGTACCAGTAGCCGAAGCACTTCGTTATGAATAATATATTGACTAAATCGGTGCAGGTAGAACGCTAGATCCCATTAAGTATTCATCAATATGACGAGCAGCAGTTCGTCCTTCTGCTATTGCCCAAACAATTAGTGATTGTCCTCGAGTCATGTCACCAGCAGTAAAAACACCATCAATACTAGTCATTTTATTTTCATCAGCCCAAATATTTCCACGATCAGTTAATTTCACACCAAGTTCATTAACTAAACCGTTTCTCTCAGGACCAACAAAACCCATAGCTAGCAGTAATAAATCTACTTCAACTTCGAATTCAGAATCTGGTATTTCTTTTAACTGCATACGACCATCTTCAAAAGTCATTTCCACGCGAACAGCATGCAGTTTTTTTAAAATACCATTCTCACCAGAAAGATGTTTTGTCAAAATACTGTAATCACGTACTCCACCTTCTTCATGAGCTGAAGAAACACGGTAAATATTTGGCCATGTAGGCCAAGGATTATCATTTGACCTTTCATCGGGTGGGCGAGGAAGTAATTCATACTGCAGTATCTGCGAAGCACCTTGACGAATAGCGGTACCTAAACAATCTGCTCCAGTATCACCACCACCAAGAATAATAACCTTTTTGTCTTCCGCAGAAATAAAATCATCAGACTTTATATCATCTCCAGCATTGACCTTATTTTGTAAGGGCAAGTACGTCATAGCAGGATATACACCTTGTAATTCTCTACCTGGTACCTCTAGATCTCTAGCAACAGTCGACCCACCCGCCAAACAAATTGCATCGAATTCCTTCGTAAGTGTAGAAACATCAATATCAACTCCAACATTTGTAGAAACTTGAAAAATAACACCCTCGAGTTCCATTTGATTAAGTCGACGATCGATAAATTCTTTTTGCATCTTAAAGTCAGGAATACCGTAACGTAATAAACCGCCGATCCTATCTTCTCGTTCAAAAACTGTGACTGCATGCCCTGCACGAGCCAACTGTTGAGCAGTTGCCAAGCCAGCTGGACCAGAACCCACTACAGCAACAGACTTACCAGTTTTCTTTAGAGGAGGTTGAGGTTTAATCCAACCTTCAGCAAAGGCATGTTCAATAATTTCAATTTCGACTTGCTTGATCGTTACAGGATCTTGATTGATCCCTAATACACATGACGCTTCACAAGGTGCAGGACACAATCGTCCAGTAAATTCAGGGAAATTGTTTGTCGCATGTAATCGTTCAAGAGCATCTTCCCATTTATTTTTATAAACTTGATCATTCCAATCAGGTATCATATTCCCTAATGGACATCCTTGATGACAAAATGGAATGCCACAATCCATACAGCGAGCTGCTTGTGCTTGTAATGAAACAACTGGGAACTCTTCGTATACTTCCAGCCAATCATTAACACGTGATTTAACTGGTCGACGAGAAGGAGTTTCACGCGAAAATTCCAAAAATCCTGTTGGTTTAGCCATTAGTCAGAGATACCCCTTCAGCTTTATTTTCATTAGCTGCTGCTTGTTCGTTTAACACTCTACGATATTCCAAAGGCATGACTTTAACAAATGAATCAGCAATTTTAGGCCATTGGTTCAAAATATTTTTTGACACCGTACTTTCAGTGTATTCAGAATGTCTCTCAAGCAAACCTTTAACTAAATCAAGATCTTCTGGTTCCTCCAGCTTTTCTAGTCCGATCATCTCCATATTACATCGTGACGCAAAGTCATTGTCAGGATCATAAACGTAAGCAATGCCGCCGCTCATACCAGCACCAAAATTTCTACCTGTTTTACCAATAATAACTACACGCCCTCCAGTCATATATTCACAAGCGTGATCACCTGTACCTTCAACGACTGTAAATGCTCCACTGTTCCTGACAGCAAAACGTTCACCGGCAATACCACGAAAGAATGCAGAACCACTAGTAGCACCATAAAGAGCCACATTACCAATAATGATATTTTCTTCAGGTACAAAAGTAGATTCTGCAGGAGGGCAAATAATAATTCTTCCTCCTGAAAGACCTTTCCCCACATAGTCATTCGTATCACCTTCCAAATTCAAGGTGATACCTGAAGGAATAAAAGCACCAAAACTTTGTCCAGCTGAACCTTTGAAATGAATATCAATTGTGTCATCAGGCAATCCTATATTGCCATATTTTAGACTAATTTCACTTCCTAGAATTGTCCCAACCGTGCGGTTACGATTAGTGATTGGCATTGTGAGTGCTATTTTTTCACCTTTGTCTACTGCAGATTTTGTCAGTACAAGTAATTCTTGGTCCAAGGCTTCTTCTAATCCATGATCTTGTTCAATAACACAATGCGTAGCTACATCTTCTGACATTTCTGGACGATACAGTATGGCAGACAAATCCAAACCACCTGCCTTCCAGTGTTCAACAGCATCACGCATATCAAGTAAATCACTACGACCGATCATTTCATCAAAATTGCGAAAACCTAAAGCAGCCATATATTCTCGAATTTCTTCAGCAATAAATTTAAAAAAGTTAACTACATGTTCTGCTTGGCCTTCAAATCGTTCGCGTAGTTGAGGGTTTTGAGTAGCTATTCCTACGGGACAAGTATCCAGATGACAAACGCGCATCATCACACAACCCATTACAACCAATGGTGCAGTTGCAAATCCAAATTCTTCCGCACCTAATAACGCGCCAATAATAACGTCACGCCCTGTTTTAAGTTGACCATCAACTTCTACAGTGATTCGATCACGCAATTTATTTAGAACCAAAGTTTGTTGGGTTTCAGCTAATCCTAATTCCCATGGAAGCCCTGCATGTTTTAAAGATGTTAATGGGCTTGCACCAGTACCACCGTCATGACCACTAATAAGCACAACATCAGATTTTGCTTTAGCAACACCAGCAGCAACAGTGCCCACACCGACTTCAGCAACTAACTTAACTGAAATTCTCGCATACCTATTAGCATTTTTTAAATCATGAATTAATTGAGCAAGATCTTCAATAGAATAAATATCATGATGAGGTGGAGGACTAATTAAGGGCACACCAGGCGTAGAATTTCTAACATCAGCAATCCATGGATATACTTTATGGCCAGGTAGTTGTCCACCTTCGCCAGGCTTGGCTCCTTGAGCCATTTTAATTTGAATTTCATCAGAATTCACCAAATACTCACTCGTCACACCAAATCTACCAGAGGCAACTTGTTTGATTGCACTGCGCCGTAAATCTCCATTTTCATCAGGAGTAAAGCGCCTTCTGTCTTCGCCACCTTCACCTGTATTACTTTTTCCACCTATACGATTCATTGCGATAGCAAGTGTTTCATGAGCTTCAGCACTAATAGAACCATAAGACATAGCACCAGTCTTAAAGCGTTTATAGATCTCCTCAGCTGATTCAACTTCGTCTAGTGGTATAGGGGTAACGTTAGTTTTTAATTCAAACAAACCACGTAACGTTGACATATTTGTACTCTGCTCATCTACAATTTTTGTGTATTCGCGAAAAATATCTTCACGGTCAGATTTAGTGGCATGTTGCAGTTTAAAAACTGTGTCAGGGTTGAACAAATGAAATTCACCATCTCTTCTCCATTGATATTGACCGCCCCACTCAAGGAAATTTATTCCACCTTCACGTTGTGGGAATGCTGTCCTATGTCGTAAGAGTGTTTCTTCACCAACTTCTTCAATACCAACTCCACCAATTCTAGATGCTGTTTTAGTAAAGTATTTTTCAACAAATTGAGGACCCAGACCAATGGCTTCAAAGATCTGAGCTCCCCTATAAGCTTGGACTGTAGAGATACCCATCTTTGACATTACTTTAACTACACCTTTTTTCACTGCCTTAAGGTAATGTTCTTTAGCATCTTTTTCAGTAATTTCAGAACTGACATACCCTTCATCATGCAAACGTGAAATAGAATCAATAGCCAAATAAGGATTGATGGCATTCGCGCCATATCCTAATAACAATGCAAAATGATGGACTTCACGTGCTTCTGCTGTTTCAAGCACAATCCCAACTTTGGTACGTTTTTTCTCTCTAACCAAATAATGGTGTAAACCTGCAACAGCTAGAAGAGAAGGAATAGGTGCAAAATCTCGACTTGTTTTTCTATCGGAAAGTACTAATATACTTGCACCGTTTTCTATAGCTTTCTCAGCTGCGGAGAACATCTTTTCCATACCTGCATTTAACTTATCACCTCCACCAGTGGCATCAAAAAGTATTGGGATTTGAACAGTTCTAAATCGCTGGTCAGTATCCAAGTTAATAATTGTTTGCATTTGCCTATTACTTAGAACAGGACTAGATAACTTTACCAAGTCAATTTCTGGGAAACTTTGATCAAGTAAATTTCCTTCAGGACCAAGTAATGTATCAACAGCAGTCACTAATTCTTCACGTATAGCATCAAGTGGTGGATTAGTAACTTGAGCAAATAATTGTTGAAAATAGTTGAATAAGGGCTGAGATTGATTAGACAATACTGCTAACGGAGTATCTGTACCCATAGAGCCAATCGACTCTTCACTATTAGTCATCATCGGCCCGAGAATATATTTTAAGTCTTCAACCGTATATCCAAATGCTAACTGTAAAGTCTCAATGGGAATGTCTTTAGGAGAAGGGCTTATTTCAGAAATATCATCTGAAAAATTATCAATATGGTGTAAATGATTATTATTCCATTCACCAAATGGTTTTGAGGATGCTAAATCTAATTTTAATTCCTCATCGTCAATGATTCTTCCCTCTTCGAGGCTAACTAAGAACATCTTTCCAGGTTGTAAACGACCTTTTCGCAACACACGTTCTGGCTCAAACGGTAAAGCGCCTACTTCAGAGGCCATTAATACTAAATCATCTTTGGTCACAACATAACGAGAAGGTCGCAGGCCATTGCGATCAAGAACTGCTCCTATAGTTTTTCCATCTGTAAATGCCACAGATGCGGGTCCATCCCATGGTTCCATAACTGTTGAATGATATTCATAAAAATCAACTTTTTCTTTAGGCATTGATTCATGACCATTCCAAGCTTCAGGAATAAGCATCATCATCGCATTTGCTAGAGACCATCCAGATTGAACAAGTAATTCAAGTGCATTATCAAGAATCGCAGTATCACTGCCCGCTTCATCAATAACTGGAATAATTTTAGAAATATCTTCAAAAAATGGAGACTCAAACAATGCCTCTCTAGCTTTCATCCAATTCGAATTACCTCGAACAGTATTGATTTCTCCATTGTGAGAAATCATTCTATATGGATGTGCGAGTTTCCAACTTGGAAAAGTGTTTGTACTAAAACGTGAATGAAACATAGCAAGAGAGCTAATTAACCGTTCATCACCTAAATCAGGGAAATAATCACCAAGCTGAATGGGCGTCAACATCCCTTTATAAATCAAGGTTCTAGAAGAAAGACTAGGGAAATAACAAAGATCACTATCAATTTCTTGATTGGTAATTTCTTTTTCAAATACTTTTCGCAAAACATAAAGTTTTCTTTCGAACTCATCTTGTGATTGTAATTTTGTACTACTTTCTACAAATACTTGAATTTGTAAAGGTTCTGCAGCTAACGCTGTAGCACCAATATCAGCACCTTGAGCATTTGTAGGAACTAAACGCCACCCTAAAACATTCATATTTTCTTGGATTGCTATTTGAGAAAAGAGTTCTTGAATTTTCTTATATGACTTTCCATCTTTAGGTAAAAATAAATTCCCAACCCCATACTCGCCTGCAAGAGGAAGATCAATACCAAGTGTCTCACATTCCTCTTGAAAAAATTGATCGGGAATTTGAATCAATATACCAGCACCATCACCAGTATTTTCTTCACAGCCACATGCACCTCTATGGTCTAAATTCCTCAATGCGAGAAGTCCATTTTGTATTAAATCGTGTGTTTTTTTTCCTTTTATATGTGCCAAAAAACCAACACCACAAGCATCATGCTCGTATTCAGAACAGTAAAGTCCTTGTGTTCCAGAACTCGTCAGATCGACCATATAAACCCTCAAAGGCAGTTTTTTTAAACAGAAAATATATTTTCTTGAACTGAGAACGATAACACATGATCGATAATTGGTGCATTATCTTGCGCTATTAATCACAAAGTCGCAAGTTTATATTAATGTATCACAAAAAACTCTATGGCCTAAATAAGATATCTCATCCAAGATCTACAGGTGGTCGAAAATTACTAACGATCTCATTCTGCAAAAGATCTTCAATTTCAGATTGATCTAGTTTCAAAAATTCCTTCAAAATATCTTCCGTATCTTGCCCCATATCTGGAGAGGTACCTTTAATCCCTCCAGGAGTCCTAGACAACTTAATAGGAGTATTAGTCAGAGGTATATTACCAATAGTGTGGTGTGGAACATCGATAAACATATTTCGACTTTTCACCTGATCCATTTTTGTAACAGTGGGGATATCGTTCAAAGGACCACAAGGGATACCAAATTTACTTAGTGCACCCACCCAATTTTGAGTGTTTTTTGTTAAAAAAGCTTTCGAAAGAAGAGGTTCAAGTAAATCATGATTTTTTGAACGAGCCTGTGCCGTAGCAAATCTTTCATCATCAATAAGTTCAGGTAAGTCAAGTTCAGCACATAACAACGCCCACTGATTAGGTACTCCCCAAGCAAGAGCCAATACTAAATATCCGTCTAAAGTCTCAAATGCTTGAAAAGGAACTGCTGTTGGATGTCTTGTCCCTAATTTTTCAGGAATTTCTCCAGTAACGTGATAGCGCATATATGCATTTTCTAAAATTGCGATTTGACTATCCAGCATAGAAATATCTATCAATTGCCCTTTCCCAGATCGTTCTCGCTCATGCACAGCAGATAAAATACCAATGGCACAATACAGTCCTGCAGTAACATCTGCGAGAGATAATCCAGGGCGTACTGGAGTTCCACCATGTTCTCCAGTTATAGACATCACTCCACCTGCACCTTGAACAATAACATCAAGAGCAGGAAGTTCACTCATTACTCCAGTTTGTCCATATCCTGAAATGGCAGCATAAATCAAGCGATCATTAATTTCTGACAAATCGCTATAACCCAATCCTAGTTTTGACATCACTCCAGGGGTAAAATTTTCTACTAATATATCTACTTCTCTTACTAATTCCTTAAAAATATCTTTCCCAGAATCTAATTTTAAATTCACAGATATTGAACGTTTACCTCTGTTCACAGAGAAAAAATATCCGGATTCACCATTCACTAGCGGTCCTGTAGTCCGTGATACATCACCATAAGGTGGTCTTTCAACTTTGATAACATCAGCACCTAAATCAGACAGGGTCATTGTTGCAAAAGGACCGGATAAAACCCATGTCAAATCAAGAACTTTCAAATCCTTAAGAGGACCTTCTGTTGGAAGACTCGGCATAACTCACCTCAATAATTATTCATATGCATATTTTTTTATCATTGGATACTACAGCACGACTTCTAATTGCAATATACACGCCGCTAACAATAATTAAAGCACCTAACATTTCAAATAATGTCGGAATTTCACCGAGTAAAACTACTGCAAGTAAAGACGCCCCAATTGGTTCACAAACAATTGCAACCCCGACTATTGCCGCAGGGAAAACACCTAATGTCCAATTAATAGTCGTATGACCGATTAATTGAGGGAGTACAACAATTCCAATCAATGCCCAATATGCACTGGGAGCAACCGTAACAAATTGAACATCAGAAAATATAAACGTAAAGCTTATAAATAATGTGGCCAAACCATATACAATGGCACTATAACTAAAAGTTGAGAATTGTTTACGCATAGCTTTGCTAATAACCAAAAATATACTGAAAAACACACCCCCCATAAGAGCGAGAAAATTCCCCCATAATGAGTTCTGCAAACTAGTATCCATACCGGTCATAATTAATGTACCTAACAATGCAATCAAAGTTCCAAAAACAAGACTTCGACTAAATGGCTCTTTTAGAAAAAAATATGCGCCAAAGCCAACAAATATTGGATGCAGTGTTACCAGTACGACAGATATTATAATTGAGGTATGCTTCAACGATTCTGTCCAAAACCAAAAGTGAGCTCCTAGAGACAACCCAGCTAATATAAGAAGAAGATTAGAATTTCGAGTAAAACTATAATTATTTTTCTCTTTTAGATACCAAGAGAAAAAAAGCATGATCAAAAAAGCAAACCCTAGTCTTACAAATACTATTACCAATACAGGGATAGGAAATGCTAGTCGTATTAATGGACCACTCCATGAAATTGCAAAAACACTCAATCCAAGCAGTAGCCAATTTTTATGCGTTGCATTCTTTATCAATTTTGTATTCCCATCTAACAAAATTACAGCTAGTCTTATTTTAGAAGAAATGCAATTTAAGAATATCTGATTATAAAACATACTCGAAGGCGGCATAATATGAGTGACACAACCAATTCAATAATTGATTGGAATACTTTAACAGATGAAGCAACGGATCTTCTCTCTGAGTATCTACGTGTTGACACAATCAATCCGCCTGGGAATGAAACGCGAGCTGCTAAATGGTTTGCAGAAATTTTAGATGCAGAAGGCATCAAATATGACATGTATGGACCGACAGAAAGTAGACAATCACTAGTAGCTAAACTTGAAGGAGATGGATCGCGTGGAGATGGCCTAATTCTACTTAATCACACAGATGTCGTTCCTTTTGAACGTGAACACTGGACAAAAGAGCCAATGGGAGGTGAAGTCAGTGATGGCTTTATCTGGGGACGTGGTGCTATCGACATGAAAGGAATGGGAATAATCGAATTAATCACTTTCCTATTACATAAACGTCATAATTTACCACTAAAAAGAGACTTGATTTTCATGGCAATAGCAGATGAAGAGGCCGGATCGAGCTTTGGAGTCGAGTACTTCGATCGTGAACATCCAGAATTACTAGAATGTGCCTATGTAATTAATGAAGGTGGTTGCGGGACATCAGAAATATTAGGACACGAACGTCCTACGTTTAATATTGGAGTTTCTGAAAAAGGTCCTTTCTGGGTAACGCTTAATACTATCGGTACTCCAGGTCATGGTTCAGTTCCAACTACAGACAACGCTGCCGTAAGATTGGTTAGTGCCCTAGAAAAAATTTCAAATTGGGAACGACCCTACATACAAACTCCAGAGGTAATTGAATATTTTCAACAATTATACGACCATGGAATTCTTGAAGCTCCGCCTTCATCTGATTATTTAGAAAAACTTGCTCAAGGTAATCCACGATTAAAATCACTTCAAACTAATTCAATATCACTAACAACAATCAATGCAGGAGTAAAAATGAATGTCATTCCTGCAGGTGCCTCCGCAACTTTGGATTGTCGTTTAGTACCAGGGTATGATCGCGAGCAATTCATGAAAGAATTAGAGGATGTAATCAACGATCCACAGGTACAAATTACCCGAGAATTTGAATCCTCAACACCACCTTCCAGAATGGATACTGAACTGTATGAAATAATGGTAGCAACTGCCAAAGATGCCGTAGAAGATTCAATTGTTTTACCAAGTGTATCAACTGGTTTTACCGATTCGCGAGTTTTTCGAAGACGCGGGACTCCAGCCTATGGATTTGTACCTTTTCTTTTAGGTGACCAAGAAGTTGGTCGAGGACATGGCAATGATGAATGCGTCTCAATTGATAACCTAAGATTAGGAATGCAAGTTCTCCACAAAACAGTCCGAAATATTTGTGGTTAGTAAGATGCAAAGCGATGGCCTTAGTAGTTGAACTTACGAGTGATCATAGAAAAGATTTTCTCAACTATTTAGAAATCTGCCAACTTTAGGACAATTATATAGCTATTAATTCTTCTAAAATTGACCGTAACTTTGACTCGTCCTGAAATCCAAATGTTTGATTACGAGCATCTTCTGGACCTTGACTGACGTCAATAACTGCAAAAGCAGGATGACCAGCGACTGACATGATAGAGGCAAATTCTCTCTGTTCAGATATCATATAATCTAGTATGACGAAATTAATTCTATCTTGATATTCCATTCTTAGACCGTGAACCACGGGCCTTGCTCTCGCACACGACATTCACCAAATTGAATCAACAAAAACAATAGTAGGTTTACCATTTTGAGGTATATACGCTCCGGTATTATCAACATAACCTTTCGGGATCTCATAATCACTACTAACCATTACAGCAGGTAAAGTACTTTCCACCGCTAAAGTATCTCTAGAATCATTTAATTCAGCACTGGTAGTGCTTTCCTGACCTGAACAGGATATAAAGATAAAAGCAATACCAATATAAATAATGGATAGGAACTTAAATTGATTCATCACCATATTGACGCCTAAGATTGATAGATGCATAGGGTTATATTATCTCAATTTATAGACATAATTATGTTTCGAATAATTAGTCGAGTAAATGTTTCGCTAAATCCAAACCACCAGGTGCTTCGGGATCATCCTTAAAATCAACTAAATGAGTGTAAACTTCTGCAGCAGCTTGATGGAAACCTGGTGGTAAATCATTGGCTTCGAAAGTTTTTGCCATTTCTAACATTTCACCTACAAATCTCCAAGCTTTGGCTGCAACAACAGGCAAATTAGTTTCTGTTCTCTCAAGTAATGCTTGTTGAGAAAGTTTCCATTCATCGATTAAAACAGTGTCCACACGTTCAGAAATTGCCAGTGCTAAAACATTAGTCAATAATGCACTACTACCTTTTGTCCAGGCAGAGTAAGCCATCTTAAGTGCAGATGCAGCACCAATATCAGCATCATCAATACAAACAACTCCAAGATCACCTTTGTCCATGAATTGGGAAACATAATTAGCAGAATTCCCAGCTAAATATAATCGTGTAGATCCTGGTTTGCGTGCAGGACCTCCAATAATTCCCCCATCAACATAAGTTGCATTATTAGAATCAACAATATCTGAAATATGACGACTGGTATCAGGGGCAATAGCATTTGCATCAACATAAATACCACGAAAACCTAGACTAAAGACCTCTTCCGCTACTTCAATCGCATTCTCAGGAGGACAAATAGATAAAATAATTTTGCTTTGATTAACGATTGCATTTAACCAACCAACATCTTCTAAATCGTCTTGTGCGGCTCGCTGTTTGGATGCTTCACTTCTTCCTTCTGAGGCCCAAACTACTCGAGCACCTGAAGCACGAGTAGCAGCGCCTATAGAAGATCCCATTGAACCTGGATGTAGTAATCCTATGGTAGTCATTCCATCATCATTCATAATTTTTCCCCTATTGAGATTGAAAAGTGCTATAGAGACTACTGATATTCATAGTTTTCCTCTCAGCTTCTGGCCATTTAGCCCAATCTCCTATATCAATGGCTTTATCAGCCTCTTCCTCAGACATCCCATTTTCAAAACACTCTTTTGCTTCTTTAACCATAAATTGCATAAATTCTTGCATATCTTGTAATTCTCTTTTACCACCTGTAGGTCCATGACCAGGAATAATTAAATCAACATCCATCCCATCAATGATTTCACATATTTTAACCCAATTTGGCATGTTACCCCTGCAAAGAGGCATCGCATAAAAAAATGCAAGATCGCCAGTAAATAATATCTTAGACTCTGGAAAATAGACTAAAGAATCACCCAATGTATGTGCTGGACCGTAATGTAGTAATTCAACTTCAGTACTTCCATACATTAATGACATTTTTTCACTATAAGTGGTCGTTGGCAAAACGATATCCACGTTTTCAAGTTCATCCCACCAAGCATCTTGAATCCATCCTGGCTTATCACCACGACCATTGATTTTCCTTAGTGATTTAGCTTGCAACATTTCATCACGACAATGTTCATGCGCTACGATTTCAGCATTCTCAATAAATTGGTTGCCATTTGTATGATCAGGATGAGAGTGGGTATTGATTAAGTGACCGAATGGTGAACTACTTATGTCACGCATACACCGAACAAATTCATGAGCCATACTAGGTGCCATCAATGCATCAATAACCAGCAAACTATCATCACTCACCAAAAAACCTGCATTACTAATCCCCCAGCCACCATTCCATTGCAAATAAGCAAACAAATTATTACCAATTTCAACGGGACCAGTTTCAAACTTTGGCATAGGACGATACGTAGTCATCTCAATCCTTTATGCAGAAATTCATAAACAAAACCACCCTACTAGGTAGTACTAGTAAGCCAGCCAAATTTTTGTGGTTTCCTTTTAGCATCAGCAGCTATAGGTACATTAATTAATGAGGGGCCGCCAAGTTTGAATGCATCATCTAAAGCTGCATTCAATTCATCAATTGTTTCAGCTTGGTAACCTTTACCACCTAAACCTTCCATCATTAAGTCGTATCGCGCACCTGGACTCATCGCACCCGGCGGTACAGTACCACTATCAATCTGTTCTTGAGTATGTCCACCAATACCACCATTGTTAAAAACTACCCAAGTAATAGGAAGATTATATCTCACTGCAACTTCACATTCTGTACCAGCAAACCCAAAAGCTCCATCTCCTTGCAAACATAATACACGTCGATTGGGGTATTCAACCTGAGCTGCGACAGCAAAACCATGTCCAAGTCCCATTGATCCAAACGAACCAGCATCTAATCGAGTCCTTGCCTCGTAATTATTTAATACTGTGCGACTTATATCCATTGTCGACGCACCTTCAGCAACAATTATTGCATCACGTTCTAAAGCATCGTCAATCGACTTAAGAGCTGGATAATACTGCAAAGGAGTAGAATGATCGTCATACATCGACTGAATAGCTTCAGCATTTTGACGTGCTTCAGCACGAACAGATTGCAACCATTCGGAATCTTGTGGAAATTCCCATGGATCTTGTTCAAGTACATCAAGCATTTGCCCAAGTGTTTGTTTAGCATCGCCAATAAGGGCCACTTCAGTATCAACATTAACGCCAATCTCTTCAGGATTGAAATCTAGTTGTACAACCCGTACATCAGGTCGGAATCTTGGAGGTAGGCCAAAATGCAACATCCAATTCAAACGAGCTCCCGCAAGAAAAATTAAATCAGTGTTTGACAATACAAACGATCTTGCAGCTGCAGATGCCAATTCATGATCATCGGGAATTATTCCCTTAGCCATAGGCATTGCTAAATAAGGAATACCTGTTTTCTCAACAAATTGTCGCATCTCAGCCTCAGCCCTAGATGCAGCAATACCTTTCCCAAAGATAACAAGTGGTTGTTCAGCAGTTTTGATTGCTTCGATAGCTGCACGAACATCATTAGGATCAGACATTAATCGCGGAGGATCGGGTACTCTTTCCGCCCACTGAACATCAGATTCTTCTACTTCAGCTGTAATAATATCACCAGGTAAATCCAAATATGAAGGACCAGGAACACCCATTAGTGACTTCTTCACTGCTTCGGCAATATAAATGGGAAGTCTTTCTGCCTTCTCTACTCTTTTTGCATACTTCGCATAGGGAGCCATGGCAGCCACTTGTTCAGCTTCCTGAAAAAAACCCATATCAACACCATTAGCTTCACCAGCACCACCTAAGAGCAATAATGGCCATCGATTAGACCAAGCATTTGCAAATGCACCAACTGCATTTAATGCACCAGGACCAGAAACGACAAGAGCAGCACCAATACGACCACTTAAATAAGAACTAGCTTGCGCTGCATAAGTTGCAGGCATCTCGTGGCGCATCCCAATATAATTAATGCCCTCACGTTGTGATGAGTCTGCAATGATATTTACTGGAATTCCTACTACTCCATACATGTTTTCAACACCCTGTGTTTTGAGTGCTTTTGCAATGATTTGATGTCCACTTATCTTAGCCAAGATACTCCCCCTTATTGTTAGAGATTTTTCAAACAACTCACATTTAAATTCAATCTACACGTCTACAGATTAGGGCATCTTCTACCCCAACAAAAGAATATTAATCGATTAATTCAAAAAACGGTAATGTTATTTCATCATCCATTTTTTGGAATACAACTCGTACCTTCATTCCAATCTTAATTTCTGATGGGCTTATGTTCAGAATATTACTAACCAAACGCGGACCTTCATCTAATTCAACTATCACCGTTGCAAGGGGAGTGCGATCGCGAAACGCAGAATGCGTTGGCTGATGTGTCACTACGTAACTAAAAATCTCTCCATTACCGCTCATTAATTCCCAACTGTGTTCAAAAAACTGACATTGAGAGCACATTGGATTCGGTGGATATCGCAAAATAGCACAGTTAGAACACTTTTGTATTCGTAACTCATTTTTTGATAGCGATTCCCAAAAGAAAGAATGCTCTACTTCAATTACAGGCATTAAGAGAGGTTCTGGGATCATAATATCTTTTTGTTTATCCATAGATGTCTGGCTCCAATATTAAAGCACCTGTACCAATCCCTGTATCAACGAATGAAAAATTGACATCTTGCACTTGAGATGTTGATGTTCCTCTAACTTGACGAACCCCTTCTAATAACTGGTTCATACCTTGCATATATGCCTCTGATAAATGACCGCCCGAAGTATTCACTGGCAAGATACCTCCATCCCAACTCATTTGACCTGATTCGACAAAATCACCACCCTCACCACGTGCAACAAATCCATAATCTTCTAAAGCAAAAATAACAAAAGGAGAAAAATGATCATATATTTGGGCCACACTTACCTCAGAAGGAGTAATTTGAGCTTGAGACCATAAACGAGGTGCAATAAATTTTGCTGCAGTATCAGTATAGTCTCGAGTAGAAGCATAGGCATGTTGAGCCGCTGCTCTCACTACTGCTGGTGGCTTACGTAGTGACTTTGCTCTCTCTAATGATGTTAAAACTATCGCGCCACCACCATCAGTCTCCAAACAGCAATCAAACAATCTAAACGGTTCTACAACAAAACGAGAATTCTGATGGTCTTCAATTGTTAGAGGGCGATCAAAAAATGTGGCACGAGGATTACGATTAGCATGAAAACGTTCTGTAACAGACACCATCCCAAAATGACGACTAGTGATCCCAGTTTCGTACATCCGGCGTTGTGTCATCATGGCTAAACCATGTTGAGGTGTTAATAATCCAAAAGGTTCAGAAAATGCACCTAAACCTTGCCCACGTCTACCGGTCACTGCACCACTACCATATCTTCTTCCAGATCTGCCATTCACACCACGATATATAACAATTGTCTCAGCTAAATTTGAACGAATTGCAGCACATGCACTTGCAACTAACGCCGCACCAACATTACCTGCCTGATTAATATCACCAAACCAATTAAGACTTTTAACACCCAAATTTTCTGCAACAATTGCTTCACTGGAAGTATCTACTGACCAGCGCATTAATCCATCTACTTCATGAGGGTTAATACCTGCATCCTCAAGTGCTGCCATAATGGCTTCCAAAGTTAACACTAACTCTGAGCGCCCTGATTCTCTCGAGTATTCGGTCTCACCAATTCCGACAATAGCAACTTTACTTTTATCAACCATGCTTGCATCGTAATCATTAATGTTAAACAATGCGAGTAACATTCTGAGTATTGTCGTTTTATATTAGTAACGAGGTAGTTATGGAAGAGAACACATCAGATAATTCCAAAGGTGCATTATCAGGAATACGCATTCTCGATTTTACACGTTACCAACAAGGCCCTTTTGCAACCATGTTATTAGCTGAAATGGGTGCGGAAGTTATAAAAATTGAAGAGCCCGGTGGAGAACCAGGTCGAGCAAACGGTCGTGATGAAAATGGTTTTTCAGCATATTTTGAAGGCTATAACAGAAGTAAAAGGAGCATCACTCTTAATTTAAGAAAAAAAGAGGCAATAGGCGTTGTCAAACGCTTTATCCCTTCTGTTGATGTAGTAGTAGAAAATTTTAGACCAGGCGCTATGGAAAAATGGGGGCTTGGGTACGATGACCTGAAGAAAATACGAGAGGACATTATCGTTGCATCTGGTTCTTCATGGGGACGTGTAGGTCCATGGGCAAATCGTCCTGGATATGATCATGTTGGACAAGCATTGAGTGGTGTTATGTATGAGCAAGGAGATGGCCCAAATGGTGAACCACATGCGCTAATTGGAGGTTTTTCTGATCAGGTAGGTGCAATTCTTTTAGCTTTAGGTGTGAGTTCAGCAATTGTAGCTCGAGAACGTCAAGGAGTTGGGCAGCATGTTGATGTCTCCTTAATTGCTGGAATGACAGCCATGCAATCAATGCAATTTACGAGATTTTTAAGAACTGCATTTCAAAGTGGTTTTGAACGACGTAGGGCAGCAACATATACAAATTACGAATGTGCTGACGGCAAACACATTGCAATTGCAGCAAATACACAACGTTTTTGGGAGAGAATGTGTACCGCATTAAATCACCCAGAACTCCAAGAAGATAAAAGATTCTCAGATCCATTCGGCAGAGCTGCCAATAAAGATGAGCTTGTAATAGTTCTGGGGGAAATTTTTAAGGAGCGACCAATGGAAGATTGGTTAGATCCCTTAGCCAAAGCTGATGTACCTCATGCTCCTGTATTAGATTATGCTGGGGTAGTTGAACATGAACAGTTTTGGGAAAATGGTTATTTTCAAGAAATTGAACATGCACAATTAGGAACAATGCAAGTACCGGGTCCACCTATAAAAATGAGTGTTACGCCAACTAAAATTAGTGGAGGAGGACCAGAACTAGGAATGCACACTGAAGAATATTTGTTAGAAATCGGTTATAGCTGGGAAGAAATTACTCAATTACGTGATGTTGGTGCACTTTAATGACCAATACCAAAATTAATGTCGTTGTTTTTGATCTTGGTGGTGTACTCATAGAGATGGTTTCAGGATGGGAACATGCGCACAAACTTGCAAAGTTAGACAAAAAAAAATTCGACTCGTTGCCTAAAGACTTTAATCAGAAAAGAAAAAATCTTGCACAAGATCATCAACGTGGAACAATCGATCTTCTTTCCTGGAGCAATGGAATCAGTCTAGCTTCCAATTCTGTTTATACACCTGAAAATGCCGTGGATATATTAAGGGCATGGATCATTCAAGAATTCGATGGCGTTAATCAAATCATTGAAAAACTAAAAAATATTGGTGTTACTTCAGTAGGATTTTCCAATACAAACGCACTCCATTGGAATTTACTTGGAATCGAAGAGAGGAAATTTTCCTCTTTCCCCACTTTAGGTTTGCTCGATGAAATTTACGGTAGTCATTTAATAAAACAAATCAAACCCGATTTCAAAAGTTTTGAAGCTTTCGAGAAAAAATCAAATTTTAAAAAAGAGAATGTTTTATTTTTTGACAATGAGATAGAAAATATCGCATCCGCAAGACAGTATGGATGGCATGCAAGACATATTCATCCCAACAAAGATCCTTTCAGACAAATTCAGGCTAGCTTGGTTCAGCATCGAATCTTACCTAAGGTCTAGTACCTCTAAACTTAGGACCAACTATGGTTGGTAAAGACTTATAAGCAAGTTCAACCCATTCACATAACAAAGGCCGCGTATCGCGAGGATCAATTATATCTTCAATATTGAACGACTCTGCCGTGCGAAATGGTGATCGTAGCTCATTTAGGCGTTTTTCAATTTCTTCTCTACGTTTTTCTGGGTCATCATCCTCTTCAATCTCACGTCGATATGCAGCCATTACACCGCCTTCAATCGGCAAAGAACCCCAGTCACCTGAAGGCCAAGCGATTCTATAATTCCATCGAGAATGATTTTGATGCCCTGCACCAGCTACACCGAATGCTCTCCTGATAACTATAGATGCCCATGGAATGACAGCTTGATTAACTGCCGCTAAAGCTCGTACCCCACGTCTTGCAACACCAGAATTTTCTGCAGCTGTTCCCAACATAAAACCTGGCTGATCGACAAAATTGATTACTGGCAAATTAAATGTGTCAAACAAATCTATAAATCGAGCAAATTTATCTGAAGCAGCACCATCCATAGAGCCTCCAAGCTTTCTAGGATCATTTGCAATCACTCCTACTGCAAAGCCACCCAATCGAGCAAGACCAACAACAAGAGAAGGTCCAAAGTATGGTGCAATTTCAAAAAAACTGTCTCTGTCTAAAACATAGCTTAACAAAGCTCGAATATCATGAGGCTTTCTTCTATCCTTGGGTATCACAGAAAGCAATTCTTCATCTCGTCTATCAATCGGATCTGTTGATTCGATTTTAGGAGGGACTTCCCAAGAGTTAGAGGGAAGATACGATAAAAATTTTCTGATTTGTTCAAAAGCTTCCTCTTCGGTATCGACTTCGTTATCTACTACTCCGCTTCCATGTGCATGAATTCCTGAACCACCTAATTCTTCTTTACCAATAGGTTGTCCAAATGCTCGTTCTACTACAGGGGGACCAGCAATAAAAACTTGAGAATTACCTTTGATCATTATAGAAAAATGGCTTGCTGCGACACGTGCAGCGCCTATTCCTGCAATTGAGCCCATCGCGGTAGCTACCATTGGAATTTCTGACATAGCATTTACAATCACATCCCAGTTAGTATTACCAGGAATATACGTGCGACCTAAATCTTCTATAGTTTTTACTGAACCGCCACCTCCTGTTCCATCTACCATTCGCACTACAGGAATACGAAGTTCGCGAGCCATTTTCTCAGCATGACCTGCTTTACCACCTACAGCACCATCTGCAGCTCCTCCACGAACTGTAAAGTCATCTCCACCTACCACTGCAGGACGTCCATCTAATTTCGCAACTCCCATGACATAATTTGACGGGATAAAATCCTTAAGCTCAGAATTTTCATAATGAGCTTTTCCTGCCAATACTCCTCTTTCTCGGAAACTTCCACTGTCAACTAATAAGGCAATACGCTCACGAACTGTGAGATGTCCTCGATCATGGTGCCTTTTTACACGATCTTCGGTTCCCATAAGATAAGCAAGTTCACGTCTCTTCTCTAATTCATCTATTTCTGATTCCCATACCATAATGAACCCCCATCTTATTCAAATGAATGCGATGAATTGCCTAATGCTAACTATATTGACAAACGTAACAAAAGTTGACCTGTCTCGACATATTCATCCACGGACACCAATATTTCATCCACCAATCCAGAGGCCGGTGAAGTAATTGGAGTTAACATTTTCATAGATTCTAGAGTAAGTAATTCTTGATCACTTTCTACTGTATCACCCACATTAACGTGCACTTCAGCCACTCGCCCTGGCCATTCAGCTAATACATCAGTCATATAACCTACTTCACTAATAGTTTTCATCATAGATACTCTACCATTCAGAGCCACACACATGTAACCTTCAAAAATGGAAACAAAACAGAGTGAACTTCCGAATCTTTCAGAACTAAAAAAAGTAGCAGAATTACTATCAAGATCTCAGAACACGGTCGTATTAGCAGGCGCTGGAATGTCTAAAGAATCTGGGATACCAACCTTTCGAGGCGAGGGAGGATTATGGACAATCAATGGCGAACCACCTCTGAATCAGTACGAGATATTTTTAGATAATCCAAAGCAATGGTGGACTGAAAAATTTACACCTACTAATACCGACTCTTTTGCTACAGCTCTTGATCAATCCAAACCAAATCAAGGACATTATGCGTTAGTTCAACTAGAACAATTAGGGATCATCTCCCACCTTATTACGCAAAATGTAGATGACCTCCATCGCCAAGCTGGACAAATCTCTATCACTGAAATCCATGGTAATCGTTATTGGATTAGATGTATCACCTGTAATTCTAGATGGCCAAAAAAATCCATCACGATTCAGCAAGATTTACTCCCACCTATATGTGAACTATGTAATGGGATTCTTAAGAGTGATACTGTAATGTTTGGGGAACCAATACCTCCAAACTTACTAGAAACTTGTCATAGTGCTACTCAAAAAGCTGATCTTTTTTTGACTATTGGAACCTCAGCCATTGTTTATCCTGCGGCACAATTCCCCATTATGGCTTTAGAAAAAGGTATCCCATTGATAGAGATAAACCCTGAAACAACTCCACTCAGTGAGTTTGCACTCATCAGCTTGAAGGGACCTTCAGGCAAAATATTACCAGAAATTATCAAGTTAATTTCTGAAATTCACACAAGAAAGGTCTAAATTGCTGGGTATTTTACTTGGAATAGACAATGGATTAATACAGCTCATACCTGGGAAAGAGCCAATTCAAGTCATAGAAGGACCATGTTTTGAAATAATTGATTATCAAGATGGCATAGCGATAGCAGCATCTAAAGAAGCAGGTTTATGGATATACAAAAATGAAATATGGTCTCAATGCTGGGAAGGAAACCCGAGTTCAGCACGAATCGGTCCGGACGGAACTATTTGGGTAGGAACTTTTGATACCCGTTTATATTTTTCCAATGATCAGGGAGAAAATTGGGTCGAAATGAGTGGACTACAAAATGTTATAAAACATCGCCAAATTAATATTCCACCTCATCATAAAAAGCCTTATATATCAGGTGTCATTTTTCCTAAGCAAGGAGAAATTATAGGGATAGCTGGTGGAGGAACTTGGCACACACGTGATAAGGGAGAAAACTGGCTTCAACGATCAGATGGTTTAGATACTTCGCTGTACAAAATACAAGAACACCCTGAAAACTCAGATATTTTATATGCTAGTACCGAATCGGGTTTTTATAAATCTGATGATAGTGGCTTCAGTTGGATGCACCCTACTATGGGAATTGGAGAATTACCTTGTATAAATTTTGAAGTATTTCCAAGTAAACCCGACGCATTACTATTAGTTAATAAAGACCAAAAAATAGAAAATCCCTATTCGATATACCGTTCCCCAAACGGAGGAGTTACATGGTCCAAAATAAATCTTGAAAATAATAGCGACTGGGAAACACAACCAGTAATTACGAGACTTTGGAATGCGTCCGATACTGGCTTTGCTGTAGCGAATGGAACGGTTTGGGCTTCTCATGACAGTGGGAAAAATTGGATTTCACTTGCAAATGGATTACCAAAAACTTATGCAATTACAGCGGCACTCTAGAAGATATTCAGCAAGGTAGGTTTTGATGGAAGTAATAAATGAGTTTATTGTTCGAGGAATTGTTGTAGGAGTTTTTAGGGAGAACTGCTGGATCGTAGGTAACAGAAATACTGGAGAGGCTATTTGTATAGATCCTGGTGATGAACCACATGAAATATTGGCATTAAGTCGTGATATGGGAGTCACAATTAAGTGCATAGCTAATTCGCATGCACACCTTGATCATGTCTTAGGAGTCCGTGGTGTACAAAATGAAACTGGTGCAGATTTTTTACTACACGATCATGACTTAAAAATATTAAGTAATGGCTGGGAGACTTCCGCAGAAAAGTTTGGGGTAAATCCTGAGGAACCAAGCCCACAGCCTTCATACTTCGTTAACGATGGAGATAGCATCGAAGTTGAAGGAGTAAAATTACAAGTCATCACTACACCTGGGCACACACCAGGTAGTGTAAGTTATTACTCCGATCAAGGCTTCCTGTTTAGTGGAGATACGCTTTTTAGAGGATCAATCGGAAGAACTGATATGCCTGGAGGCGATTACAATCAAGAGATGAAGAGTATTTGCGAAAAATTATTTCAACTACCAGATGAAACAAACGTTTTACCAGGCCATATGTCTGAAACCACTATAGGATTTGAACGTAAAAATAACCCTTTTATCCAAAATTGGCTAAAATCATTAAAATAAAATTTAAACTTAATTGTTCTTCTGAAGCTAAATTAGCTTCACGTGCACACGTAGATAATTGGAAATCATTGAATTCTAGTGGTGAATGACATAATTTCTCTAGTCAAGTTTGTAGAGGAACGTCTTTATTTAAAATTAAATTTTAAATAAGACTACCCAAAAAGCGTAAAAAAGATGTAACATTTAAGCACTGGGCGGGGTTAAGGCAGATAACAGTGCAACAATCTCCCCGTGTCTTTGTGCTATTTATTTCAATTACTATATTTTCATTACTTTTTTCACCACTTCAAGTTAGTGCGCGAGTATTACTGCAAGATCAGAACTCCAACCACACAATTGATATCGTCAAAAAAATACCACTGACACCAGGCAAACAAGCAATTATAGATGCAGGTGGGGATTGTCTAAGAATACGTGATTTACCTGGAATGAGTGGTAATAAACTTGGTTGTATAGCAGACAAAACTGTAGTTGATGTACTTAAAGGGGCAGTAATTACTAATGATTATCGTTGGCAAAAAGTTTCAGTAAATGGACTTATCGGCTGGATGGCTGATGAATTTCTGGAACCCTATGATGATAATCCAAAATGCACGTCGTCAGCAGCAGTAACACAAAGTATACTCCCTGCTCCTGTAGCACCAACGATTACACCTAAACCGATAGAGCCAAAATTCTCAGCACCATTACCAACTTCTGGATTCAGTCTCCAGTTATGGGGAGGAGGATCAATGAATAACTTGGTAGATGCTGCACGTACAGAAGGTTGTGATACAGATTCAATTTTTACGATTGTTCAGGGGCAATTTCTTGCATATAAACCTGGAGCACCAAATTTTGTAAATCAACCATGGTTTGATCACTTTGGAGGAGAATCTTTAAGTTCTGGAACGATTCTAATTTTAAAATGCATACCTGTTGGAAATATATCAAATACGACAGCAAGTATTACTGATACGAATAAAAACTTTATCAATCCTCCTCAAAAAATTACAAATGCTGAAGCACCATTCATCAATTCAAAAGCAGCTGTAGTCGTAGATGATCGGTCAGGAACAATTTTATATAACTTGAATGCCCATCAAAATTTACCACCTGCCAGCCTAACAAAAATCGCTACTGCAATAATTGCTATCGAAGAGGGAAATCTTGATACATGGGTAGAAAGTGATGTGGACAGTAATGCAATGATAGGTAGTAGTGTAATGGGATTACTGCCTGGTGATTGTCTTCAACTTCGTGATCTATTACATGGTCTAATGTTGCCATCCGGTAATGACGCAGCTATAACTATTGCAAGACATTTAGCAGGAAATGAAGCTGCATTCGCAGGTCATATGAATGCATTAATGACTCGACTCAATTTAGAGAATAGTCATTTCAAAAATTCACATGGATTAGATGAAACGGGACACTTAGCTTCTGCATATGATCTAGCGATGCTTAGTCGACATGCTATGACACTCCCTGATTTTGCTAACACGGCACAGACCACAACATGGGTAGCAAAAGGATCTAGAACTTTCTATATGAGAAATGGGAATGCCTTTCTCAGAACTTATGCAGGAGCAGATGGAGTTAAGACAGGTAATACTGATTTAGCAGGAAGAACTTTCGTCGGATCAGTAACTAGAAATGGCAACCGTGTTTTTGTAGTTCTTCTCAATTCACCTGATAGATATGGAGAGGCAACTACTCTAATGGATTGGGTCTTCGAAAATCATGAATGGTAAGAACTTAAGGATTAATTAATGCCAATTCGAAATAGTTTAACTGTTGGTGATGCGAAAATAACTTTAATTGAAGAAATGGTAATGCCAACATCCGTAAAATGGCTACTCCCCGAGTATTCTGATCCATATGGATTATTAGAAAAATCTACACCTTGGCTTAGGCCACATTATATAAATGATAAAGGTCATCTACTACAATCGATTCATTCTTGGATTGTCGAAGTAGATGGAATGAAGGTAGTTGTAGATACAGGGATCGGGGATAATAAAAATCGCCAAACCGAAGGTTTTGAAGGTTGGCATATGAAACAAGGAACTTACTTACAAGATTTAGAAAATGCAGGAATACCAGCAGACAGTATCGATTTTGTAATAAATACACATTTACACCAAAACCATGCTGGTTGGAACACAAGGTTAGTTGAAAAAAATTGGGTACCTACGTTCAAAAATGCACGCTATAAAATAGTAACCCCAGAGTGGGACTACTGGACTTCCAATGAAATTGGTCCGGTTCCGATAATAGAAGACAGTGTTATACCTGTTTTTAAAGAAAATCTTGTCGATCTAGTTCCTGCAGATTATAAACTCAGTGACTCAATCACATTTGAGCCAAGTCATGGACATACTCCTGGACACGTTTGTATTCATATTTCCTCACATAACGAAACAGCCATAATCACTGGTGATCTTCTTCATAATCCCATACAGTGTGCAGCACCTGAAGCACGACCAACTTTCGACAAAGATGCAGTACCAGCTCGTAAAACTCGAACCACCTTCTTAGAAAAATACGCAAATACTGAGACTTTAATCTTGGGAACTCATTTTCATCATCCTGCTGCAGGAGTTATTCGTAGCGATAACAATTTCTATAGATATGAATCGATAGATTAGTTAATGACATTAAATTAGCTCAAAAACTGGTACTGGAAATTCACCAGAATCCTGTTTCTCGAATTTCACTTTTACTCTTTGACCAATTTTTACATCTGTGATGGGATTTTTTATACCAACAATATTTGACATCATCCTAAAACCTTCATCAAGGTCGACATAAGCCAATACATAAGCACCTAAATCAGCAAAAGCTGGATTTCTATTCTGCCGAACTACAGAATATGTGTAAATTTCACCTTCACCTTTTGAATCTTTCCATTCTAATTCATCACTACCACAGTGAGTACATGCAAATCTTGGATAAAACACAACAGAATTACACATACTACATTGCTGATATTTCAATTTTTCATTTTTTGTAGCTTCCCAAAAAGGCAATGTATCTGGTTCAGGGAATTGTGGCATCGATCTATCTGACATTTTTGACTCCTAATCAGCAGCAAGAATAATTGTTCCGCCTGTATGATTTCCACCAAGTAGCCCACCATTACCATGAGCCACTGCTAATTTTGCATTCTCCACTTGAGAGGTTGACTCTCC
>JAKUNM010000039.1 GCA_022451865.1 Dehalococcoidia bacterium | reverse complement strand
GATTTTCTAATTAGGAACAGGATAAGGCAATATGGCCAGTACTTCAGTAGAGAACTTGTAAAAATTATTGAGTTGAATTTTCTAAGGCATCGATAACACGTTTTAGTTTACTAAGTTCGGATTCAACATCTTCTAAGGACTCTCGTGCTTGTTGAAGAAGTTGATTAGTATCACCGGAAACAGGTTTAATATCAGAAGTTTTCTTTTGAGAATTATCAGAGCTAATTTCACCGAGGGCACTATCTTCTGGAAGACTGGATGATGTCCTTCCCAATACAACGTCGAGAGCTTCTTCAAAAGTACGTTCCATAGCTATCGCATTACCGTTAGCTACGACTACTCTCACTAGTTCAGGTAATCTCGAGGTATCTGCTTGAAGATAAATTGGTTCAACAAATAGGAAAGATTGTCCAATCGGGATCATTAACAAGTTCCCTCGAATAACTTCAGAGCCGGCCTGATCCCACAAGGTAATTTGTTGCGAAATACCTGGATTTTGATCGATTCGAGCTTCAATTTGTGCTGGCCCGAATACTAGATCATCGGTTGGGAATCTATACGCAACGAGAGAGCCATAATCGGCTCCATCAGAACGACCAGCCAGCCATGCAACTGTATTTTGACGATTTCTTGGAGTGAAGGGCATAATCAAGGAAAATTCTAAATTTTCTTGTGTAAAATCATCTACTTGCGGAAGTGTCATTAATACGTAGTACGGTTCAACTGGCTGTTCCTGTTGAAAAAATCTTTCTGTAGGGATATTCCAGAAATCTTCTCCAATGAAGAATACGTTTGGATCAGTAATGTGGTATCGCAGGTAGAGGTTGGATTGAAGAGAGAACATATCTAATGGGTACCTTAGATGCTCTCTAATTGATGAAGGCATTGAAGCATTTGGAGTAAAAAGCTCAGGGAATATTTTTGCCCATGTCCCTGCGACAGGATCTTCTTCATCGATCAAGTAGAAAGTCATGTCTCCCGTAACGGCATCTACTACAATTTTTACACTGTCTCGAATGTAATTTACGTTGCCACGTGGTTGTGAATAAGGGTAACGATTGGAAGTTGTATATGCCGATTGAATCCATTTTAGCTGTCCATCAATAATCACTATATAGGGGTCACGATCAAGAATTAAGAAAGGAGCAACCTGTGATATACGGTCTTTAATGTTTCTATGTAGAAGTAACCTTGAGTCACTATTGATTTGGCTTGAAATTAAAATATTCGTGTCACCCAAATCCCATGCTAGAGCGATTTTGCGACCAAATGAAGAAAGTTTGATACCTCGGTCGGGTTCGTATGATGTCTCTGCATTACCTTCACCCAAAGGATAATCAAATTCTACTTCGTTCGAATTAACAATGACATATTGATCTGTTATTTCACCAAAATAAATACGTGACCCTTCGATTGAGAGGTCTATTTCTTCGCTTGCAGGAGGAATATCTTTGGTAATGAAATCTGGTAATCCCTCATCTATTACTTTGTTTACCGGTGCAACTACAGCTCCGAAACCATGAGTTAATTGAAGTCTTTCCTGAGTCCAATTTCGTTGTTGGGCACCACTGATGTCTAGCTCACGTGCAGATAGCATTACTTGGCGAGGCTCGCCGTTTAAGACATAGCGATCAACATCTACATCTGTAAATTCATAGAATTGTCTAATAGCTTGGACTTGATTAAATGTATCGCGTAAAGGTCGTGGATCTAAAAGGCGAACATTATCTAATGTTTTAGGATTTGCTTCGATTGCTTCTATAGTTACGCTTTGCTCAGCAGGAAAATCATTGTTGATTATTTCATCTAACCCATATGCGTATCTTGTCGCTTCAATGTTTCTTAGAATATAAGATTCTTCACGTTCGCGTTCGTTGGGAGCAACTTGAAAAGACTGAACAAAATTTGGATAAATCGCTCCTCCAATAATTCCTGCTATAACCCAGATACTGAATGCAAAAAGTGGAAGTTTGTAGCCATTATTTGAAAGAAAACCATTAGCAATTGTGACTAATCCAGCGAATAGTGCCAATGCTACAATGACATATCGTGCAGGCAGAACTGCGTTAATATCAGTATATGTTGCACCAAAGATTATACCGCCCTCAGAGAGAACTAATTCAAAAATACTAAGATAAGTTCCAATTGAAATTAGAATGAAGATTAATCCTATAAGTATTGAAAGATGAATCCTCATACCTCTTGTGACTTGTAGTTGAAAGCCCTGTAAGGAGATTGAAAGTCCGTAAACTGCAACTGATCCAAGGACTGACATTACAATCAGACTAAGAAACCATCCTTGTATCATTTGGTAAGCTGGGAGTTCAAACATATAGAAAGAGATGTTTTTGCCAAATTCAGGATCAGCCTTACCTACAAAATCCATTCCATTAAGCCAAGCAAGTAATGTTTGCCATGAAGATCCAGCAACTGATCCAAAGATGACCGCAAGTAATAGGGTTGCCGCGATTAATATGACGCTAACAACTTTCCGTAACGCTGAGACATCAATTTCTTCTATGAAGGATTGTTCTGGTCCTTGAGGTGCAAGTTTACGTGCCAGCCAAATATTTGTGCCTAGAACACTAATGGATATAAATAGCCCAAGTAAGAATAGGATTACTTTTGCAGAAATTGACTTCCAAAAAACACTGTCATATCCAACCGAATCGAACCATAATAAATCAACATAAAAACCTTTTAATACACTCAGTACAATTAAGAAGATTAACCCAACCACACCAATAACCAAAATGCGATTTGGAATTGGGAATTGTGTATTTCTAGATGTATTTATGTCAAAAGGTGGAGGAGTATTATCACCGCCACGCTCTCTATTATCAAAGAAACTCAGTTTCATTCTCCTCGAATAGTTGTTCCAGATAAATTGCCATCAATCAATTGTTGTAAAGAGTATGCGATAGTTCCATTTATAATGTGAACTATTGTACCTGCTCTAGCTGCTATAAAACCTGCATCTACTTTAGGTATCATACCACCTTTTAGCGTTCCGTCCTCTTTTAATGTATTAGACATCTGAATCGTCAACGTTGAAACTAGAGAACCAGATTCATCCAATATTCCAGCTACATCTGTTAGAAACACTAATTTTTCCGCATTGATACTTGCAGCTATTTCTCCAGCTACAGTATCAGCATTAATATTTAATGGCTGTGATAGTGTTTCAATTCCTATAGGTGCTATCACAGGGATTATATTATTATCGAGAAGCGGTGAAAGTAAATCATTGTTGATTTTTGTAATTTTCCCTACTAAACCGAGATCTGGATCATATTGTTCAGCTTGAATGAGAGCATTATCTACACCACTAATCCCTACTGCTCTTCCACCAGCTTGAGTCAATTGTGCTACTAATGTCGTATTAACTACGCCACGTAGTATTGCTATTACTACCTCTAATGCCTCTGAATTAGTTGCCCTTAACCCATTTACGAAATTGGTATTGACATTAAGTCTGTCAAGCCAATCAGTAATCATTGCACCGCCACCATGTACAATTACTGGACGCTTCCCAGTTTGTGCAAGGTGAACTATGTCCTGAAGGGAAGTATCATTATCTCCTAATATGGATCCACCAATTTTAATTACTATTGTCATATGTTCCTCACGTAGTATATTCACCATTAATACGAACATATTCACTGGTTAAATCACACCCCCAAGCAGTAGATGAATAATTACCTAGTCCTAAATCAATATGTATTTTCAATTCATTTGTATACATAGCATCGATCACTACCTGTAAATTAATATCGGTAGGTGTACCTTGGTCAAGTATTAGATGTCCCTCTATCGAGATGCTAACTTTATCTTGTTCAACCAATGCGTCTGATCTACCTATTGCAGCAATTAATCGACCCCAATTGGGATCTTTTCCCGTGATCATAGTCTTAACAAGTGGAGAAGAAACGACAGTTCGTGCGGCTGATTTTGCATCTGATTCTTGACTAGCACCACTGACGTATAATTCGATTAGGGTCTCAGCTCCCTCACCATCTCTTGCTAATTCTTTAGTTAAATAGGTGGTGACAAATTCAAGTGCTTCACAAAATATGGGTGCAGCTTCATGGTTTTCATTTATTGGAATATTTTCAGCTGCACCATTAGACAGAATGAGAACAGTATCACTAGTTGATGTATCCATGTCGATATCTAGCATATTGAAAGTTTTATTAACTACTTTTTCAAGTGTCTGCTGTAACCATTGAGAATCGACAGCGATATCTGTCGTTATAAAAGCCAACATAGTAGCCAAGTTCGGATGAATCATTCCTGAACCTTTCGCGCATGCACCGATGTAGTAACTTTGCTCATCTATTAGGAATCTAATAGCAATTTCTTTAGACCGAGTATCAGTTGTCATTATTGCCTGTGCAAAAGAATTTCCGCCATTATCTTCTAAATTCAGACTTTCTATTCCAGTCTGTATTTGATTCATTGGTAAAACTCTACCGATAACACCTGTTGAAGCGATCCATACATCATCGGGTCGTAAGTTGAATTTTTTTGCTGTAAGTTGTGCGATATTATTGGTATCTATAAATCCTTGTTCTCCAGTTGCAACATTTGCGTTCCCTGAATTGGCAAATATTGCTTTCCCTCCATGGCCATTTTTTAAGAGGTTTTGATTATGTATTACTGATGAACCTTTAACTTGATTACGAGTGAATACTCCTGCAACTGTGCAAGGAGAATTAGAAAGAATTACTCCTAAATCGTAGAAAGGTTCTTGTCCATAAGTTTTTATTCCCGTTGATACAGCGCCAGCTATAAATCCTTGTGGAGTTGTAACTCCACCTTGTGGAATAATTTCAAATACTGATGATTCATTGGGCATGTATACTACTCTTTCATATTAGGTAGCTAATTGTCTCTAGAGTGTTCGGACTAGTCAATGCTTACATCTATTTGTGGGCAATTTTTCAAAAGAGGACATCGGGGACATTCTGGTTTTCGTGAATGACAAACACGTCTGCCATGCTGAATTAATGACATGTGGAATAAATATATTTGTTCAGGTTTTACTTTCTTTTCAAGAACATCATGTAAGTCATCATTCGATAATTTATTGCTTGCTAGTCCCAATCTTTTTGAAACTCTACCAACGTGTGTATCAACTGGTAATGCAGGTCTATTTAACGCAAAAAGTAAAACACATGCTGCGGTTTTTGGGCCTACACCTGGTAGAGAAGTTAGCCATTCCTTTGCTTCAGTGAGGGGCATATCTTTTAAGAAATCGAGGTTCAAATTTGGTTGGCGTTTTTTAACTTCGATTAATAATTTCTGAAGTCTTTTAGATTTTGTTGGTGCAAGACCTCCTGGACGGATTGCATTTTCAATATTTTGTAGAGGTGCATTAATTATTTCTTCCCAACTGTTGAATCTATTAATTAATTGGTTCATTGCTCTGCCAGAATTATGGTCAGATGTATGTTGAGAAAGTAATGTTAGAACTAGTTCAAAAAGTGGTGCGTTCGAAATTTGTTGAGGTGCAAGGTTGTAATATCGATCTAAAGTTGTGAGGAGATCGCTTATATTATAACAAGATTCATTATTCATCTTTTGGGCTTATTTTTCTTAAGTGTGTCATGTTTGTTGTGACTATACTCCACGAACATATTAGATTGTAATACTATTGGAGTAGTTGAAAAGGAATTAAATATGACAAAAGATGAAGTCGTTAAATTGACAGATCTTGCATCATGCGCCGGTTGAGCAGGGAAATTAGGTCCTGGAACCTTGGCGGAAGTATTGCGTCCATTACAAACTACCTTTTCTGACTTTGAAGATTCTGACTTAATTGTGGGTCTAGACGAATCTGATGATGCAGCTATTTATGCAGGGTCAGACGATCTTGCGGTCATACAGACTATTGATTTTTTCCCTCCCGTAGTAGATGACCCTTTTCTATATGGTGCTATTAGTGCAGCGAATGCGTTGTCGGATATTTATGCCATGGGGGGTGATGTTAAATTTGCCCTGAATGTTGCTGGTTTTCCTGATGATCTTGACAAAGAAATTTTAAGTGAAATATTCAGAGGTGGTGGTGAAAAAGTAAAGGAAGCTGGCGGTGTAATTGTTGGTGGTCATACCATAATTGATCGTGAGCCGAAATATGGGTTGAGTGTAACAGGATTTGTACATCCAAAAAAAATTTTTCGTACTAATGGTGCCAGACCGGGAGATGTGTTGCTGCTGACCAAACCCATTGGGACAGGTATCGCTCTCACGGCTAAACAGAATGATATGTATAATGTGGATGAAGTAATTAAATCGATGCTTCTACTCAATAAAGACGTCGCTGTGTTGGCACGAATGTATGATGTATCAGCCATGACAGATATCACAGGCTTTGGATTGGCTGGGCATTGCTTAGAAATGGCAAAATCTAGTGATGTAAAGTTGGTTATCAATGCTACCCATGTCCCTGTTTTCGCAGGTATTTTTGATTTAATTTCTGACGGTATAATAACTGGTGGAGGAATGCGAAATCTTGATCAACTCAGTGAAGGGATACATAATTTTTCGGAAGAAAATCATGAAAACATATCTACTCTCTTATTCGATCCCCAAACATCAGGAGGATTATTAATAGCTGTTTCTGAAGATGATGCCGAAAAGCTGAGTTTAGCAATTCAGGATAATAATGGTGAATGTTGGAAAATTGGATATATTTCTAGTGAGAATGTAGAAACTGGAGCAGGGTCTGTAGAAATAAGATAAAAAAATGCTCTGCGTATGCAGAGCATTTTTTTATCTTATGAAGCAAGAACTTGGTTAGTACATATCCATTCCTGGTGCTGCACCAACTCCAGCCTCTGGCTTGTCTGTGACAAGGCAGTTAGTAGTAAGAACCATACCTGCTATTGAAACGGCATTATCAAGAGCGGCTTTAGTAACTTTTGCTGGATCGATAATACCTAGCTGAACCATATCTCCAAATTCATCATTCGCAGCATCATAACCTTGACCCTTTTTTAGTGATCTAACTTTTTCAACTACAACTGATCCATCTTGTCCTGCATTAGCAGTGATACGTCGTAATGGTTCCTCAAGTGCTCTACGCATAATTCTTAAGCCAGTAGCTTCATCACCGTTTAATTCTACTTTATCTAGTGCCGGTAATGAGTTTAAGAATGCTACTCCACCTCCAGGAACTATACCTTCTTCAACTGCAGCTCTTGTTGCAGAGAGAGCATCTTCTACACGGTGTTTTTTCTCGGTTAGTTCAACTTCAGTTGCCGCACCTACTTTAATAACTGCGACTGAACCAGCAATTTTTCCTAGGCGCTCCTGTAATTTTTCCTTGTCCCAGTCTGAAGTAGACATATCAAGTTGAGCACGTATCATTTTAGTTCTTTCATCGATTGACTTTTTCGTGCCCTTACCCTCGATAATTGTTGTCTCATCTTTGGTAATAACAACTCTACGTGCCTGTCCTAGATCTTTAGGTTCAGCTGAATCTAAAGTTCTATTCAGTTCAGTACTAATAAGTGTTGCACCTGTAAGAGCAGCAATATCACCTAAGTTTTCCTTACGTCGATCACCAAAACCTGGTGCCTTAACTGCTGCAACATTCACGGTTCCTCTTAATTTATTTACAGCCAATGTTGCAAGAGCTTCACCATCAACATCTTCAGCAATAATTACCAGATTTTTTGAAATTTGTAGTTGTTTTTCTAACCACGGTAAAATGTCATTCACAGATGATAGTTTTTGGTCTGTAACAAAGATATGCGCGTCGTCAAGTACAGCTTCCATTCTTTCTGGATTTGTAACGAAATAAGGCGAAATATAGCCTCTATCAAAAGCCATACCTTCAACATACTCAATTTCAGTTTGGATACCTTTCGATTCTTCGATGGTGATAACACCGTCTTTTCCTCCAGCTTCCATAACTGTGCCAATCAAATCCCCAATTTCAGCAGATGCAGCAGAAATTGAAGCAACTTGAGCCATTTGCTCTTTTGTAGTAACTCGCGTTGAATTTTTGGTTAATTGTGTACTAATTGCCCTTGCACCGTGCTCGATACCCCTCTTAAGAGCCATCGGATCAGCACCAGCTGCTACATTTTTCATACCTTCATGGACAATAGCTTGTCCAAGTACAGTAGCAGTTGTAGTTCCATCACCAGCAATGTCATTTGTTTTTGAAGCAATTTCTTTCGCTAGCTGAGCTCCGATATTTTCAAAATTATCGGCAAGCTCTATATCTTTTGCAATAGTCACACCATCATTAGTAATAGTAGGTGAACCGAATTTTTTATCTAGAACGACATTTCTTCCTCGGGGTCCTAACGTCATCTTAACTGCCTCAGCAAGGGCGTCTATCCCGTCGCGTAATGCCTGTCGTGCGTCTTCATCAAATAACAATTGCTTAGCCATATTGATCCTCTGCAATCACCTAATGTGTTCAAATTGGTTTTAAATTAACTCAAACTATTTGTGCCCACTCATACATATAGTACCAAAAAACTGGCACTCTTAATGATCGACTGCTAACTGTTGTACCTAGATGCAGGTTAGGGCGCAAGAGCTTAATCATATATTTCTATTAAATATTTGAATTTTTTTTTAATTTTGTCTTGCTAACACTAGCTACTTTACATAATAACAGATTGGCTATTTTTCGTCATTTGGTTCAAATTTTCGTATTGCAGGTTTGATTTTCCCTATATGTGCAGGTGGCCAATATCGATAAATGACCTTACCAAGAATTCGTGATTTTGTGACAGGTCCAAAATCACGACTATCCGGTTTGCTAGCAGATCGATTATCTCCAATTAAAAAATATTCATCTTGCTCAAGTCTGTTAACTCCACGATATCGTGTACTCGGAGTGCTTCCCCAAGCATAGCGTTCGATTAATATTTTTCCATTAATCCTTACCTCATTACCAACTTGAATTGATTCTCCTGGTATTCCAATTATGCGCTTGAGTAATATGTTGCTGTCGCTGCCTTGCATAGCAACAATTGATCCTGATTGATAACTATCTGTACTTCCTATTTTTTCTACTATTAAATAATCTTTGGAATATAATGATGGAACCATACTCACACCATCAACTTCAATTCTAAAGTACTTAAAATTAAGGAAGCGAATTAAAATTCGTAATGTAATTAATATTGAAGAAATGGTTGCTATTATTTGTGTAATTATAGCGAACCATTTCTTCATTTTTATAACTTATCTAAAAGTGTTTAACCCTCTTTGGATTTCCAGAACATGTCTGCAAATTCATCGACGGCTATACGTAAGGCCTTAGCATCATCAAGGTTGATTCCCTGCTTACATGCTCCACCTAATTTCATAATATTCCAGACTTTCTCATGCAGGTCTGGAAACATTTCTAGATGTGGGGGCTTAAAGTAATCCCCCCAGATTATTCTGACTTCATGCTTAACAATTTCGGCAGCCTCTTCCTTTTGTGTCACATAACGTGAAAGAGATGCTTGGCTTGCAGAATCGGAGGCAGTACCAAGATCTGCTATTAGTGACATCATTTTCTCAACCGTTTCAGCTCCTTGCTGTGCTATATGCGGATGATAAATTCCACAAGGTATATCACAGTGCGCATGCCCAACTATATTTGGACGAATGATTTTTTCGAATTGATCTCGAATATTCAAATTAATACTCCTCACACATTTGTCTTAAAAATTCACTAATAAGAAGCATACTACATGTTTTTAATAAAATTCACGATCCTCTAATCAGTTTTTTGTAAAATACTAAAAATAACCTGAGGAAGTCACATGGTTGTTTATGGTTTGTATAAATTATGCGTGTCGTAAATATTCTTTACTATTACTCAAGGCATTAACTATTTAAAGAATGTAACGAGACCCCTCCAGAAGTTCGATTAGGATCATCTAATCCTGGATATGGTGGGAAAAGCGATTCTAGTTCTGTCCGAATTGGGTCGTTATCAGGTAGATAGCTAGAAAAATCACCATTTGGTTCTGGTCGTTGCCTTTGTCCACTGACACTAAAATCTTTAATTTCGTTTTGGAGCATCATTAAACCTTGGAGCAATGATTCTGGCCGTGGCGGACAACCTGGAACATAGACATCTACTGGGACTATTAAATTGACTCCAGGAAGTACAGAATAACCATAAGCAAAAGGCCCTCCCATTATTGCACAGCCACCCATCGATATTACCCATCGTGGTTCAGACATTTGCAGGTAAATTCTCCGAACAACGGGAGCCATTTTCCAGGTTACAGTCCCAGCTACGATCATCAAATCTGCTTGTCTAGGAGAAGCTCGAAAAACTTCGGAACCAAATCTCGCGATGTCATACCGTGAGGTTGCACTAGCGATCATTTCTATTGCACAACAGGCTAGACCAAACATTGCAGGCCATAAGGATGAAGCTCTAGCCCAGTTTAATACACCATCAACAGATGTTAGAAGTACATTTTTCCGAACCTCTTCCTCTATCGAAGCAGCTGAAGATTCCTCTTCGCGTAATAAAGGATGAGGGATTGTGATCTCAGGATGTTGTGTTGTCAAAATTTTTCCTAAAGTATTGCAGCATAATTCTATACAAAATTATCTCTAATGGTCACTTACTATATATTTATTTTCATTTAATTTCTTAACCATTCATCCCAATCAGGAGGTAATGATGCGTTATTTAGTGGAGATAACGAACGGAGCTTCTGAACGATCCCTGGGAGGGTCTTTAGCAGATCATGGACATCTTTTTCAGAATTGTTTCTACCAAAACTGAACCTTAAGGAACCACGTGCCAAGTCTTCAGGTATACCCATTCCTAACAATACATGACTTGGTTCTATTGAGCCGGTAGTACAAGCTGAACCTGATGATGCTGCAAATCCTGCTAAGTCCAAAGCAACTAGTATCGATTCTCCTTCAACAAAGCCTATGACAAATGATGCATGTCCCGGAAGTCGTTCAGTATTTTTTAATGATCCAGTCGCTCCAGAAAATGGAATGGACATGGGTAATTTTGAAAGAAGTAAATTTTGCAATTTTTGTTCGTGTGCAATATCAGCTTCACGTCTTTCAATTGTTAACTCTAAAGCTTTGGCTAGACCTACTATTGCAGCTGTATCTTCAGTTCCTGCTCGTCTACGTTCTTCTTGACCTCCTCCTAAAATTTGTGCCTGTAAAGGTGTTCCATTCCGAACATATAGACATCCTGCACCTCGTGGACCATACATTTTATGACCAGTGAATGTTAATAGATCCACATCCAGTTCTCTTATGTTAGCCCCTAAATGTGCCATACTTTGAACTGCATCTGTATGAAAAAGAGTCTTTGGATTGACCTCTCGAATTGCATGGGCAATTTTGGCGATATCATTGACTGTGCCTACTTCATTATTCGCATGCATGATAGTGACTAATACTGTATTGTTTTTTATCGATTTTTTTACATCACTCGGATTAATTTTCCCCAATCTATCTACCTGAAGTATGGAAACGTCTGCTAGATTTTCTAATTCAATCTGCTCCAGTGTGTCTAAAATTGCATGATGTTCAGCTGCGGAAGATATGATATGTTTATCCGGTATCTGACTTGCAGCGATAACACCCCTTAGTGCAAGAGTATTCGATTCTGTTCCTCCAGAAGTAAAAATTATTTCGTTTGGTTGTGCACCAATAAGATCAGCAATTTTATTACGTGATTGGTCGATGGCTTTACGTGTTGCCTGAGCTTCAACATAGATTGAAGAAGGGTTTTGCCAATATTGTGTAAAATATGGAAGCATTGCATCTATGACTACTGGATCTGGCGGTGTGGTCGCAGCATGATCGATATATATACGCTTTTGTTGATCTCTGATAATAGTCATAGACTGATAATATCGTAATCTGATGCGATGGTGGTAGTTTTAAAAAACTATAACGCGTAATTCTAAATCGATAGAATGATAAGCTATGAAGTGTTATGATTTTTTTGGAGGATTTTTATGAGTGGACTTTTATCAGGTATGGGATCAACTTTATCCGCAAATGACGATGTTATTGCTACAAATAACAATTCTTCATCTGCATTTTCATTGACCATTACACCTCGTGCAGAACGAAAAGCTACTTCTATGCTTGTGGAAAAAGGTCATCCCGATGGCT
>JAKUNM010000038.1 GCA_022451865.1 Dehalococcoidia bacterium | reverse complement strand
TTGTTCTTAAGAAATCACGTTGTTCTAGGTGCGGATTCTCAATGATATCTTTCATATCTTGTACAACTCCTGAAACACATCTAAGTTCTGACAGGGCATGAAATAAAGGCCAACGTTCTAAATTGAAGAGCTCACGCGCTGCACCTGCTCGAACTGGGTCCAAATCTTTTGCATGTCGTCCTATATCTGGCACTAAATCAGGATGATCTGCGAATTCAGGAAGATTAAGTATATCCATTGCCTTTGGCCAATGATGCCAATCACCAAATGCTAAGGCGATTTGTCCATCTGATGTTGAAAATAATGGATGAGGCTCTCCTCTTTGCCGTCCACCAGCTGGTCCATAAGTTGATCCAACACCTTGATATACCGCAGCTACTCCCCAAGGATGGACTGTAAGTGAGAATGCCTCAAATTCACTGACATCTGCTAATTCATATGTTGGTAATTGATCCCTTCGGAGTAATGCAGCACTCGCTACCATGAAGCCAGCTATTCCAGCTATGTATCCGCTTTGTCTATTAGGCATTTGCAAGGGTGGTTCATCTAGGTAGCCGTTGATATAGGCCCATCCAGTTCGTGCACTGTGAGTAAGATTATTACCAGAGATAGATGATAATTCTCCTTCAAGTCCGTGCGGTGTAATCGAAAGATGGATGGCATTACTTTTTAATAATGCAATTAAATTTTGCAATTCAAAACTGATAGGGCTTGCCGTAGTAATAAGTATATCTGCTTGTGAGACGAGTTCGTTAATTTCATCAAGCCGTTCATATATTAAGGATGATTTGTTCCAATTAACGTAGTTATGTAGAAGGCTATTCTCTTTTCCAGCTTCATTGTTGAAGAATGGAGGCTCATGTCTTAGTGAGTGTCCGAAATTTGATTCAGCTAAAATTACATCTGCCCCGAGGTCGCCAAACATTCTTGCAGCATATGCTCCTGAGAGTCGGTCAGACAAATCTACGACACGTATATTTGCGTAAATAGTTATATCCTGTCAAAAGTTAATATATTATTTCTTTTTATAGCAAAACTGAGAGAAATGTATAAGGGTTTGCTTGTTTTATAGAAGATTTGGAAGTGACATAAAGTGCGAATTCACAATGTACAAGTTAATCGTGTTGTTGATTTTCCTATGATTACTCCAAGTAGTGATTCTAGTATTGGGAGTAATATACAAGGTCCTTCAGTAATTAAAGTTCCCGAATGGATTAAGAAGCCTTTAGGTGCCTATTATCTTTACTTTGCAGATCATAAGGGAAGTTATATTCGGTTAGCATATTCTAATGATCCTCTGGGTCCGTGGACAATTTATGCACCTGGTAGCCTTCACCTCTCTGAATCTTGTTTCCTTACAGAGGCGCCAGAAATTTCTCCAGAAATGCTCAAGGAATATGAACTACGCAGACAAGGTGCTGCGATATCTCATGATTTGCTAACGGAAATAAGTACCCCGCATATTGCATCACCAGATGTGATTGTAGATTCTTCAAATAAGCTAATCCTAATGTATTTTCATGGGTTAGAATCTGCTGGCAATCAAGTATCACGCTTAGCATTTTCAGATGATGGGATTTCATTTCGTGCGAGATCAGCAATTCTTGGACGTACTTATATGCGAGTTTTTAAGTATGAAGGTGAAACTTACGCACTTTCTATGCCTGGACAGGTGTATAAATCAGCTAATGGTCATGATAATTTTAAAGAAGGCCCTTTGTTATTTAATCCTAATATGCGTCATTCTGCTGTTTTAGTACGTGATAACGTTCTTTTGGTTTTTTGGACTCAAGTAGGTGATATTCCTGAAAGTATACTGTTAAGTCGTATAGACCTAACGAACCATTGGATGGACTGGCAAGTAGAAGATGCTATTGAATTACTTCGTCCTGAATTTGATTGGGAAGGAGCTAATGCCCCTTTAGTTCCATCGGTGCGGAGTACAGCTTATGGACATGTCAATCAATTGAGAGATCCAGCTATCTTGGCAAATAATGATGAAGTCTTTTTATACTATGCAATTGCAGGTGAAAGTGGAATCGCTGTAGTTAAGATAGAAATTGACTAATGCCTATAAAGGCTCTCCCCAAACCCCAAGAGATGTGACTTCAGCAAGTGGTTTCCTTTGTACAGGTCCAAAATTTCCTTTTGGATATCCTATTGGCACACAATAAACAATCTGTACATTTTCTGGCATGTTGAACATAGATTTTACTTGACCTTCTACAGATGGATGAAGTGTTGTAATTGTACCTCCTATACCCAATGAACGTGCAGTTAATAGTAAGTTTTGCACTGCAGGAATTACTGATCCCATATGACCAGAACCTTGTGCGGTTGCACAAACAAGAATAATAGCAGGTGCTGTTGCGATTTCATCAGAAAGTTTCATGGCAGACAGAGTGGTTTTATTGTTTTCTGCGATATCTTCAGGTTTATATATCCCTTGGTCTGCACGTTTTGCCCACCATGCCTGATGATATAACTCTGCGAATTCTTGTTTCTGCTTTTTATCTTTGATAACTAGAAAATGCCAAGGTTGTGAGTTTCCACCTGAGGGTGCTTGGGTGGCAGAAAGTAAAATGTCCTTAATGATTTCATTGTCAATAGGTTCATTTTTGAAACGTCGAATTGCTCTTAAAGTGAAAATGGCTTCTCCCAAGCTAATTGGAAATCGTTCGTTAGGGTTCATCATGTTTCCTTAATTATCTTCCATGATTGGTGGGTTTGAATAACTTTCAGATGGGTTCTTTTTTGAAAGAATAGGATTTTGCATTCCTATAATGTGTTCTGTCCTGTTCTTAATTCTGTTGAGAGGAACATCTTCAGTGAGAATCCAAAATTGTTCATCTTGGATAGCTTGCATTACCTGCTTTGCAACTATTTCAGGAGGGAGACCATGGCTAAAATGTTTATCTCCTTGTCTAATTTGTTCATCTATCATTTTTAGTGTTGGTTTTTCACTATTTTCCCACATGCTATCTGGCCTATTTCGACCAGATGAGAAAATGCGAGTATTAATAATACCTGGGCATAGTACAGATGCTTTGATAGGAGAGTCAATTTCCTCTAATTGAAAGAAGAGCGCTTCTGATATCCGAACTACAGCATGTTTTGTTGCTCCATAAATTCCTGAAGTAGATCCTCCAAGTAGGCCAGCCATTGAAGCTGTATTGACTATATGTCCAGGTTCATTTTGTTTTAACATTGAAGGAAGGAATTCTTTTATTCCATTAAGTACTCCTGAGACATTGACACCAAATGTCCAATCCCAGAGAGAAGATGATTGTTCCCAAAGTGGTTTGTTCCGTTGCCCAACAAAGTCCAGATCTCCAGCCACACCTGCATTGTTGCAAAGTATATGGACCTTACCAAAATGGTCGATGGTTTTTTTATATAAATTTGCAACATCTTTTTGATTGCTGACATCTGTAATTATTCCAATTACTTCGATATCATGTGATTGAAGCTCACTCACAGTATTATTAAGTGAATTTTCCTCTACATCAGCTATGACTACTTTCATTCCTTCTGTACCAAATTGGTATGCAAATGCTTTACCAATTCCTGATGCACCGCCTGTTATGACTGCTACTTGATCTTTAAAAATGTGCATAAATGATCACTTTCTATGTCGGTCCATCTTGATTATCTAGCGTAGCGAGTAAATTGTATGCCCACCCGGCCATTAACGTAGGATCATCTTCATCATTCCAATCAAATGCATTGTGCAGAACGGAATCTTCCGATTTTGCTAAATCTGTTAAGGAAGTTAGTGGGATGTCATCAAATGAGGACACTTGCATAGTTTCTTTAAGAGTATTTAGCTCTTCGAAAGCGTTGTGCAAATCGATTACGCCAGGAAAAGGCATTAGAATGCCTTGTTGTGGAACAATTTGTGATGATGTGAGAGGTACATCATTAAAATCTTGCTGAGGGAAAGTCAAAATTTGATTAATAGAAGGTATGATGTGCATTTCTAGTGCTTCTGCTAGTGCTTCAAAACTTGCGGAAAGTTCATTTAACTTCTCTTCTAGAACATTTATTTTCTGTTCAATCTCTTCGTGATTATGAACCTCTGTCATGATGTCCCCTGAAGAAAAAGATCACTAACAACAAGATAGACTCCGATACCTCCTGTAAAAACAATCCATAACCAGCTATCTCCAACTAGAAAGAGTGATGGTCTAGTTTCATTTGGATCACGCTGTCTTTTTCTATATGTTTGTATTCCAGCCACAAAAATGCACAATAAACCGACTAGCAATTCGTAGGACATAATACCCCCAATTAATATTATCTTTCAGTATAGAGCAACTGGTTTTGTGGGGCACATCTCAATGATGTAATTTTACAGAGGTGTGGTAATTTAGTTGATGATAGTAAGGAGCTACTAATGAAGATTCGAGTTTTTAATGGTGGGCGACCACTTTCTGACCCTACGTTTTTTACAGCACATGGTTTTGAACTAGTTGAGCAATCTGTTAATGCACGTACTTCGAAAGAAGAATACATAGAGTTATTAAAAGATGTTGATGGCGCTATGGTTGGGACATTACCTTTAACAGACGCAGAAGTACTTCGATCTTGTCCGAAGTTGAAAGTACTGAGCAGATCTGGGGTTGGAGTTGACTCAATAGATTTAGATACAGCCACTGAATTGGGTATATTAGCCTGCAATACACCTGGTGTTAATACTACTGAAGTGGCAGATCATGCAATGGGTCTGTTATTAGCTTTAACCAGATTAATTCGCGAATTTGATGGAGAGGTGAAATCTGGGAATTGGAGTTCTGATCCAGCACTTGTTCGTGAAAGAGTTAGCGATCTTCGCCGTATAGCTGGAAGTACAATAGGCATAGTCGGTTTTGGAAATATCGGAAAAGCATTTGCAACACGTGTACGTGGTTTTGGTCCGTTCAAAATTCTTGCGTATGATCCTTATATTGCTCAAACAACGGCAGATTTATTTGGGGTTCAACTGGTTGAATTCAAGGAACTATTAACAGAATCTGATTTTATAAGTGTTCATGCTCCTTCAACAACTGAGTCAAACCATCTATTCAATTCCGAAGCATTCAGAGCGATGAAATCTTCTAGTATTCTTGTCAATACTGCTAGAGGTCCTATAGTAGACGGCAATGCACTGTATGAAGCACTAGTAAATTCTGAAATTAGTGCTGCAGCTTTAGATGTGACAGAGGTAGAACCTATTGACGCCCAAGATCCTTTGCTTAATTTAGATAACTTAATTATTACACCTCATATTGCCACTGGATCACCGGTATCTGCACGCGAAATGAGTCGTAAACAAGCAGAAAATGTTAGTCGTGTATTGACGGGCATTGCTCCGCATGGCATTGCGAATCCTGAAGCGATTAAGACTATTGCTATAATGAGACAAAATGACGATGTTCGATGGGAAGGAATTCCCGATTTTTCCACTGCATTGGCATTGTAAAATAATTTTTGCCCGGAGTGTATTTTGAAGATCGAGGTCATATCGACATATAGTCGTCATATAGTTTCATTTCTTATGGGAATAGCTTTTATTTACGTTGGTGTTGAACATTTTCTCGATCCAAATTGGTTCAAACCAATCGTTCCAAATATTATAGGTTTCCCTACATTTTGGGTATTACTGAGTGGATTGTGTGAAGTAATTTTAGGATTTCTATTGATATTGCCTAAATCAAGGAGATTGGCTGCTTTTGGACTGGTATTACTGTTAATTGTATTGTACTCAGCGAATTTAAATATGTGGGTCAATAATATTGCATTAGATGGAATACATCTAAGCCAAACATGGCATACCGTTAGAGCAGTTATTCAGATTCTATTAATTCTTATTGCACTCTGGTTAGGTGGATTTATTCTATTTGGCAGACTAAAAAAGATGTAAACCCAACTTGTATGTATTAGATGCCTAAACCCGGTTTTCCAACCATTGTGAGTGCCATATTGATTTGTCCATAATGATTATTACCGTGATTTATGATGACTTGCCCAATAATATCTTTTTTTGCAAGATTGCCATTCGGTTTGATATCGATACGTTCAAGTAAATATTCATCAGTCATTGCTTCGATTCGTGGGGCAATGGCAGCTGAAACGTCACGTGAATATTGGGCGAGTTGCGCTGCACCAGGGAATCGAAGTGCATATGCTTCCTCTGGTGTCATGCCAGTTCCTTGATCTGCTTTTGGAAGCCCCCATTTTTCATTTAATCCTTGAACAATCCAAATAGGCATTTCTCGTTCAAATGCAAAGTGAATGAGATTATCTGCTGTTCTAATAATGTGCCATGCATCGAACGCGATTGAATTACAGGGGCCATCAGGTCGATAGTGCAATTCCTCTAGATTAAGATCTTCAATAGCAGCGGCAGTTTGCCTAAGCAAATTTTCTGTATATTTTGCAAGGTAATTTTGTAGGTTCACCGTATCGCTCATTATGCCTCCCAGCTGATATTCAATCTAATATACCATGATTTGTATTGAGATATTTTCTCCATTTTTTGTTATGATGCCGCTGAATAGTACTACTTTTTAGCCAAGAGAGAATTTGATGACTACTACGACGAAGAATTATTTTACAGAGAGTGCCAATAATCTGTATGCATCTCTTGAAGAAAAAGTTATGGATCGTGATCAAATTGGTGCTAGTAATGTTTTCTATGAATTATTGAGGCAAGGGCGTCCATTAAATGAGATGATTCGTGAAACTGTTCGTATTCACGCCCCATATACTCATACACCCTTCCATCAACGTATTGATAATGGTGTTGTCAGATTTGTTAATAATGATCATTGTTTACTTAGTGCTCGTGCAAGTTGGCGTATGCCAGATTTCTTGCCAGAGCGATTAAAATTTCTACCGATGGCACAGACGATTTGGTATGTACCAACTGGTCTTGATGTATGGAATCAATTACTCGGACGTGCACCTGGACATTATGGCCGACGAGTCTATGATGAAGCAAAATTTCCTGAACCTCCTCCTCCTGAAGCACACTGGCAGGACAGTGATGCTATTGATATAGAGGGATCACTTGATGAACGTCTTAATCATTGGTTGACATTGGTTCAATACAGTAAAGCTGAAGAGTCTTACGCTGTTTTCCGTAGTTTATTAAAAAATGAAAAAGATCGTCCACAAGTATTTGCTCATTTAATGTTTGCTGGGCTTATCGATGTGCAAGATCGTATTTTGTACAATCGTAGTTACACCACAGGACATAAGTCATATCGAGCACGTGCCACAATTGAATTGTCTAGTGCAGTTGGCTGGGAAAAAGCACACGACGTAATATATGCTGGAGTTCCTGATATTGCAGTTGGTCCACACTGGTACTCTGCTTATGAAATGGCATGTGAGGTTGAGAAAAATTTTCTTGAACTGAATCCTCCAACTTCATCGTTGGCTCCTACACTTGTTACTACTACTGATAGTAATCTTTTTGCGCAAGAAACAGATTTGTCACATGCAGAACAAGTAATGTTAATGCGTTCATTGTTAGAAGAAGTAGAACCTTCATACATTGAAGCTATCGTTGGATTGTTGAAATCTGGAAAGTCCCCACAAAAAATACTCGATGCAATCCAAATTGCTGCTGCAGAAATTGTACTTCGGTGTGGTACCCCACATAGCTTTTCAATGCCTCAGCATGGTTATGAATATACGAATACTCTTTCTTGGTTTTATGCTAATTTCCAGCATCCTCACAAAACAAAATTACTTTTCGTGGCAGGATCTTTTATCAATCAGTGTGCGATGTTGATAAAGAACACTCCTGGTAATGGCCGTCCAACTTTTACTCCCCCTCAAGCAGCTAATGCTCTGTCCAAAGAAAAACTGTTGTCACAAATTGATGCTGCAATCGCAGCACTACAACCTGATGAAGCAGCGTCCTGGACACAAGCTTACTTAGATGCCGGACACGAAAGAAGATCTTTGGTTGCGACCCTTACTTTTGCAGCTGCTAAGCAAGGCAATGATCCACATAATCAAGAAATTGGATTATGCATGATTGAGGATTATGCTCGCACCAGTTCTCCTTTACGAGATCGATTACTATTGGCTTGTGCAAAACATACTGCGGGTCATATTAAATATGGTAATCCTATGGAATCGTACAGTCGTTTTGCTAGTGAATTTGATCTGCCTTCGACTACAGATGCAAACGGTCAGGCTGAGCCTTTCGAAGCGCTACTAGATGAATTGGAGGAAGTTCCATTGGAAGATATTGAATCTACACCTCCAAGGATACAGTTATAGAAATATGAATGATAAATACGTTAATATCGCAGGCCTTAAAATTGCTGAACCACTGTATCAGTTAGTGGATGAAGACATCCTTCCTGGGTTAGAAATTTCAAGTAATCAAGTTTGGGAATTACTTAGCCAGCTTGTCATGGATTTAGGGCCTCGTAATCAAGATCACTTAGATTTACGTGATGATCTTCAAAATCAAATTGATGAATGGTTAAAAATCTCTGCCGATAATGAGTTCTCTGAAAAAGACTCGCTGACATTTCTTCAATCAATAGGATATTTGGTTCCTGAGGGTCCAGATTTTCAAGTTGTAACTACTAATGTCGACACAGAAATTGCCCATTTGGCAGGACCACAACTTGTTGTTCCTGTTGATAATGCTCGTTATGCATTGAATGCAGCTAATGCACGTTGGGGAAGCCTATTTGATGCATTATATGGCACTAATATTATTTCTGAAAATAATGGAGCTGAAAAAACCTCTGGGTATAATCCAGTGCGAGGTGAACAGGTAATTAAGTATGTCAATATTTTGTTGGATGATATTATTCCCATACAAAATGGTTTATGGAATGATGTACGTTCATTTGAAATTCAAAATTCCAAACTTTCTTTTGTGATGTCCGATGGATCGCTTGCCAGTTTAGTTGATTCTGAAAATTTTGTTGGCTATACAGGCGATCTCAGTAACTTATCAAGTGTTTTACTTCAACATAATGATTTACATATTGATTTGCTTATCGATCCTCACGACCCTGTAGGAACCCAGCATTCTGCATCAATTAAAGATGTGATGTTGGAAGCTGCAGTAACTACAATTATGGATTGCGAAGATGCTGTTGCTGCAGTTGATGCAGAAGATAAAGTTAAGGTCTATGCTAACTGGTTAGGTTTAATGAAAGGAACTCTCGAGACAGCTTTTGTCAAAGGGAATGAAGAAATTATCCGAACGCTGAATGATGATCGAAGTTATACAGCCAGCGATGGCTCTGAAATAACACTTTCTGCTAGAAGCCTCATGTTAATCCGGCATGTCGGAGCTCACATTTATACAGATGTAGTTACTACTGAATCTGGTGGATTGATCCCTGAAACTTTCTTAGATGCTGTCATTACTATTTTGGCATCTATACATGACATCAATAATCAGGGATTTTTGAAGAATAGCCTTCAGAAGAGTGTCTATGTAGTAAAACCAAAACAACATGGTCCTGATGAAATTGCCTTATCTGTAGAATTATTTGAACGTATTGAAGAAGCTTTTGGTATTGAAAGCGGGACTGTAAAAATTGGGATAATGGATGAAGAACGTCGAACTACTTTAAATCTTAAAGAATGTATTCGTGCTGCAAAAGATCGAGTGATTTTTATTAATACTGGTTTTCTCGATAGAACAGGAGATGAAATACATACACATATGCATGCAGGTGCAATGATTCCAAAACCTAACATTAAATCTGCACGTTGGATGGTTGCATATGAAGATTGGAATGTGGATATAGGGATTGCGACAGGACTTGCAGGAAATGCTCAGATAGGGAAGGGCATGTGGGCTCAACCTGATGAAATGTTAGCGATGCTTGAAACTAAACATGGGCATCCCTATGCAGGTGCTAGTTGTGCATGGGTTCCGTCTCCAACTGCAGCTACTTTACATTCTATCCATTATCACCAAACCTATGTCCGTGAAAGGCAACGTATTATTGCAGATCGTACTCACGCTTCAATAAATGATTTACTTTCTCCGCCTTTACTAAAAGATCAAATACTTAGTTCTGAAGATATTCAAAATGAGTTGGAGAACAACTTACAAGGAATTTTAGGATATGTTGCTCGTTGGGTAGAACAAGGTATTGGATGTTCTAAAGTTCCTGATATTAATGACGTAGGTTTAATGGAAGATCGTGCTACTTTACGTATATCAAGCCAGCATGTGAGTAATTGGTTGTTACATGGGCTTATTAATGAGAATCAAGTATTGAAAACTATGAAAAAAATGGCAGAAGTTGTCGATCGACAAAATATTGATGATGTAGGATACACACCAATGGCCTCTGATTTTGAGAATAGCTTTGCCTTTCAAGCTGCTATGGCATTAATTTTTGAAGGTAGAGAACAGCCGAATGGATATACAGAACTTTTGTTATGGAAGTATCGAAAAGCATATAAAGCTAATACTTTGATTGATTAAGATTTTCTAACGGGTTGCCCTAAAGTTTCCATTAATCTGTTCGCCCAACAAAAAATTGCTGCAGATAATGTGAGATCAAGGATTTCAAGATCCGTCAAATTTTCGATTTCGAGTGCGTTCAATTCTGATGTCGATGCATTAGAAGGAGTCTCCGATAAAGCTATCGAATAATTAAATATTGCCTGTTCTCTAGATGGTAAATCGGCATTGGATTCTTGTTCAAAAATCTCATCTATGACTTCTGTTTGAGTTGTTAAATCAATATATCTACTGGCGTGAACTGCGGTGCAATAAATACATTTGTTGAATTCTGATGCACCTATCGCACCAAGTTCTCGATCAGATCTGGAAAGACCTCCAGGTCCTCCATACATGATCGTGTTAAACAGTGGATTACGATGTATGAGTGATTCAGGGTCATGAGCAAGTACTAAAACATAATCTGAGATTTTTGTATTTGAAGGAGTTATTTCTAATGCTTCTAACTGTAATGCTGTAGCATTTTCGATATCAATTGGTTCTAAATGGGGACTCCATTTAGGCACTTGAGTTGTGAATTCATTGACTATTTCTGTCATTTATTTTCCTTATTACTTTTATTAACTAAAAGTCGTATTCCTTGAATTAGTCTGACTTGATAGTTCACAAATCCAACCAGTTGCGTTATGCGTACTATGTCTGCTTCTGCTACGCCAGCGGTTTTTAATTCGTCGATACTAGCTTTAGTAGCCATTTGAGGAGAATGTGTCAGTAAATCAACATGATTGATAATAGTACGTAGCCAATTATTCGTTTCTGCGTTAGGCAGAATGTGCGGATCACAGAATATTCCTACCATATCTAATGATTCGTCTGAATCCTCCAGAAGTTTTAAGTAATGCGATTGTAATTCATCTTGATGGATTGCTGAGATTCGTGTGGCAATTACAGCACGTAACGCATATGAAATCCCTCCGACATCATTCGGATGCAGTACGGCATCATGTGAATTTTCAGTCAATTGGAGAATCTCTGAACGCTGCTCTAACACTGATAGGACAGGAGAATTTTCCTTGACTCCAGCAATCCGAAGTGTGACAGAATTAATGTTCACTAGCAATATTGCCCTTCAAAAATATCAATGGCCAACTGAACTGAGTGGATTCACAGTTACTCGACCCAATGTTTCTGATCCGGTATTGGTGAAATGATGTTCACTATTCGGGGGGACGAGAACCGCATCACCTTGTTTAATGTCATATTCCACACCTTCGACCCAGAGTATCCCTGATCCCTTAACGATGTAGGCTTCATGTTCCCATGGATGTGTGTGATGCTGACTGGACTCACCAGGAAGATGTTCTATATACAACATGACATAGTTTGGAACACCATCTTCAAAACTTAGGATAGGATTTTTATTATCGCTACTGTTCTTAATTACTGGTTTCATAAAACTCCTTCTATACACATTATTTGAATGATAACGGATCGTTTGCTGTTACTCCAAGTGTTGCCAACTCTGTTATCTCTTCGTCAGACATACCTGCTACTTCACGTAATACTTCTTCAGTATGTTCGCCTAAAAGTGGTGCAGGTAATTGTGTTGCTCCGGGTGTTTTCGAAAATTGGAATGGTCGACTTAAGTAGGGGCGTGAATCAGAGGGCCCACGTCCGCTATATTCCCAGAAACCCCGACTTACTAGTTGTGGATCATGCACTAATTGCTCTCCGGAGTTCACCACTCCCGCAGGAACCTTTGCAAGTTGTAGAATTTCCATGGCGATGAACGCGTCCTTTTGACTTGTCCATTGAACTATATGTTGATCAATTTCATCATGGTGCTCATGTCTTCCTTCTGTATTAGTAAAACGTGGGTCATTTTCTAATGATGGGTTATCCATACATTGAACAAGTGCATTCCAGTCATCGTCATTTTCCACGCTTATGGATATCCACTTGTCATCCCCAAGACATGGATAGATACCTTGCGGAGCAAACGTTCGATGACGGTTTCCTATTGGTGCTTGAATATTATTATTCATCGTATAGTCCATGACCATGT
>JAKUNM010000037.1 GCA_022451865.1 Dehalococcoidia bacterium | reverse complement strand
GGTGTTGGTGTTGGGGTTGGTTCTGGGGCAGATAAATCAGGTAATTCATCCACAACTCTCACACCAAACTTTTTGGAAACAAAAATTTCACCATCAGAAACAACCAAATCTATTTCATATAAACCGTACTGAGCAGGTGGGAACCAGTTAACAGATCTTGGAGGGGGATCCCCAGGCGACCAACAAATGCTAGTGATTTCACCTATGCTTCCTTGTGGAACCAGCCAACAAGGTTCTAAATAGGGGCCATATGGGAGTTTTAGTGGGATAGAACGATTTTGCAAAAAATTAGTAATTAAATCACTTATGTCTGGATGTGCAATATTTTCGACTGCGTCATTAATACTAATTCCACCAATATCGAATCGACGAGCAAAGTCAAGTTTATAGGCTAGAGAGTATTGGTTTTCTACCCATACCGTTTGAGGACCACGTCTTTCAATAAAAGAGAAAGCAAGTGCTTGTGCAGTTTTGTCCCACCGGAACCCTGAAGCACCTGCATCAGGATCAATATTTAATGCTGAAATATTGACAGGATTACCTAATACAACGAGCTCACCAACATTAACTTTTAAGGCTGTAGCTAAGCCAAGTGCTTGGTAACGATCTATGCGCTCAATTTCTGTTTGTTGCTTATGATATGAAGCACGATCAATGATCAAAGAAATAGATTGCAAGTCAATCCCCTTAGCCTGTTGAGATTCCAAAAGACTTTCAAGTTGTTCGTAGAACACAGCAGGATTTTGTGGAACTTGAATCCACAAAGAATCTATTGATTCAATCAATTCCATCCAATTATAAGCACCTGTATCTGCAGTAGTGGGCAAAGGGACACCAACAACTAAACCACGATTATTTTCTGCAAGGTTTTTCGCTAATTTTTTTACAAAATTAGTAAATTGAGTTTCATTATCGTCGTCTATATGTAAATAAGATAAGTAAACTCCATCAGCACTAAGTTTTTCTGTCAGATCTAAGATTTGATCAATATGTTGTGTAACAAGGTCATCATCAGACAATAGACTTCTAAATTCACCAGAAATATCTATCGCGGCAGTGATACCAATATATGCTGAAGTTGAAAAATCTTGATCGATTGAAGAAATAGTATTATTTGGATTTAGTTGAATAATAAGCTTATTATTCTGACCTTCTACTACACTCGCTTCATTAAATACAACAATAGATGCATCTTGTAGAAGTTGCGTATCTGGCATCTGATTTCTGTCAACAATTAAATTAAAGCTTCGTTTCACCAGAGTACGTCGAAGTACAGTGACATTTTCCGGTATTTGTCGAATTTTTGTCTCTACAAATTTACCATCTTCTGTAAGTGATGCTGGACCAATTCGAACCCAGTTATTCGATTGATAGCTATACAGGTTAAGATTTCTATTATCAGATGTTGCATCAGATAATTTAACAGTTAATATCCAAGGCCCTTCAGAGGCAGATAAAGATAATTCAGGTTGAAGATCATATATATCACTAACGGCAGCAAACCCTCTAGGAGCTAAGGGTACTTGTTGACGTGATTCACTATTAATACCGCCAGTCTCAAAAGGAATTAATAATGGGAAGAAAAAGATTCCCACTGCGATTACAATCGCAACGACTAATCCTAACAATCGTAAAACGCCAGGATCACGACTATCATCAAGTCGAGGAAGATTATTACGGTGGATATATTTTGAACGTAGCAAATCATCTTGTCTGTTAGATGGCAAGTTTTTTTTCTCTGATTCAGAAGGATAATCGTTACTCAAGCATTACCACCATGTCTAAAATTATGTTAAAAATTCTAATCAAATCAGTCAATATCTACATTAATTTATCGCAGAGATATGTACGCGGCTATTCAAAACACTATATTGATTAATTATTTGAGTCATACTAAACGATACAGTACAAGAATGAGAGAGTTAGACAATAGTGATATTTTAACTTATATGACTTGCACAGCACTCTCAAATATAGGTAGTATTATCGACTGATTTTTATAAATCATCGATAAAATCTAAAATTCAACTAGTACAATTGATGATACATATTCGTAGAGGTATAAACGACTAATGACTAATGATTCAGTGCCTATCACTAAAAATGGTCTTAAGAAGTTGGAAGCAGAGCTTGATGAACTTCGTAATAATCGTCGTGCAGAAATAGCTGAAATGATTCGAGATGCTCAAGAACTTGGGCCAGATCAACTGGATGGACAGTATGAAGATGCAAAAAATCAACAAGCTTTTTTAGAAGGACGTATTGGAGAGATTGAAAGAATCATCGATAATGCTGAAATTATTGATGAAAGAGCTGCACATCGTTCAAAGCAAATTCGTATCGGATCTAAAGTTACTGTTCGAGTCGGAAGAAGTAAAAAAAGTCAAACTTACCAGTTAGTTGGTCCTGCAGAAGCAAATCCTGGAGAAGGAAGAATTAGCCATGAATCACCTGTAGGTAAGGCATTAATCGATAAAGAAAGTGGAGATAAAATCAAGGTTGAGACTCCAAGTGGTTCGATTGTAATGCATATCACAACCGTTTCTTAGTACCATATAGAATAATTTTTATATCAATTTATTCTCTTTTATTTAGATTATGTATTTAAGGGCACCATTTTGTAAGCTATATATATAAAATTAAAGGTCAAATATGCCTAGTGAAGAAGAATTAATAAATAACCGACTTCAAAAACGCTTAGATCTACTGAAGCAAGGAGATGTTTATCCTGCGCGCGTTGATAGAACTCACACGGCCAGAGATGCCATAACAATTTTTGAAACAGCAGAAGATAAAAATGAAGAGCAGAATCAAGAAATTACAGTTGTTGGAAGAGTTAAATCACAGCGCGTTATGGGCAAAATGGCTTTTATACATATTGAGGATAGCAGTGGACAAATTCAGCTACATTTTTCAAAAGATAAATTGTCGAATACATTTGAAAATCTTAAGCTACTAGATGTAGGTGATTTCCTACAAATCACTGGTACTCTTTTCAAGACAAGAACAAAAGAAATTACTCTATCAGTAAAGCAATGGTTCGTTATAACTAAATCATTACGTCCATTACCTGAAAAATGGCATGGCCTTACAGATATAGAATCTAGGTATCGACAAAGACATCTAGATCTAATTACTAATGAACGTTCCCAAGAAATAGCATTAACCAGGCCCAAGATCGTACAGGCAATAAGAGAGTTTTTTTGGAAAAAAGAGTTCATAGAAGTAGAAACTCCAGTTTTACAACAGGAAGCAGGTGGAGCTGCTGCAAGACCTTTTACCACGCACCATAATGCTTTGAATAGAGATCTACATCTACGTATATCACTAGAATTATATTTAAAACGACTACTGATTGGTGGTTTTGAAAAAGTATTCGAAATTGGTCGAGTCTTTAGAAATGAAGGAGTTTCAACAAGGCACAATCCTGAATTCACTCTTTTAGAATCATATGAGGCATATGTTGATTACAAACATGTAGCAAAAATGGTTAAAGAACTACTACAACATATTGCATTAAACATTTCAGGTGGTCACAAGATTGAACAGTCAGATGGAACAATCATCGACTTCGAAAAAGGTTGGCACGAAATAACTTACAGACAGGCATTAATTGACTTTGCAGATATCGATTATACGGAACATAATTCACTGACCTCTTTAAAGACGGCTGCAAAAAATAAAGGATTAAATATCCCTAAAGATGCTTCATGGGCAACTGCACTAGACAGTATTATGTCAACTTTTGTGGAACCCCACTTAATTCAACCTACATTTGTCTTTGATTACCCAACTGAACTATCACCATTGGCAAAACGAAAGAGCGATAATCCGGATCTGGTTGAAAGATTTGAACTATTTATTTTAGGTTCGGAAATTGCAAACGCATATTCAGAGCTAAATGATCCTGTGGATCAAAGAATACGGATGAATGAGCAGGCACAAAAAGCATCACTAGGTGATAGTGAAATTGAGCTTATAGATGAAGAATTTCTTGAAGCTCTTGAACATGGAATGCCTCCAGCAGGAGGGTTAGGCATTGGAATTGATAGGTTAGTACAATTATTCCTAGGTGAACAATCAATTCGAGAGATTCTTCTTTTTCCAGCATTAAGGCAACGACAAGAATAATATGAACTCTTTATATGATGCTGAGGGAAAAATACAAACAGAACGCTACAAGTCAATTCGTGAAGATGTTCATATCCATGCACCATCTCTGACAATAAAAGAATATCTCTTAAATATAAAAGATAATCCTCAGTGGTTATCAAAGAATTTTCAGCAATACAGAACAAAAGGAAATACGCTTTTTTTTGATCTACAATTACCGTTTCATAATACTAAAGCAGCACTTGAAGTGGATCAAAGTGAAACTTTTTTAGTGACCTATAAAAATAAAAAAAATTCTATTGATGAACCAATGATATTGTCTATCACCTGGGCAATACACGCAGAAACATCTAATGATGCACATCTTACTGTTGAATTGTTTTATATTCCTGCAGAAGGAATCTTTGGCAACGTAAAAGAGTTAGTCATACTTAAGGGATCACGCATACAGACATTTCGTGAGTCACTATGGAATTTAAAACAACTTATTGAAGCACAGTTGAGCACTAACGAAAGTTAATAATGCATAAACATTTTACTGTTACAGGTTTTTTATCTCATGGTGGGAGTACAGCCCTACACTGGCACAAACTGAACACCTGGCTTCCTCCCGGAGGACATATCGAGAAAAATGAAAATCCAGTCGAAGCAGTATTAAGGGAAATTTTCGAAGAAACAGGAATTCCATCAGAATTAATTCATTCGAAATCTAAGTATCATTATCAGATGCCCCCTCAACTGCCAGTTCCTGAAACAATTGGTATCTATCACTTACCCGCTGGAGATGGTGGGATGAAAGAACAACATCAACATATTGATTATATTTACTTTGCGAGACCAACATCGCCTAAACAATTAGAACTCCCCAAAGCAAAAAAAGATCAATGGCAATGGGTTAGCGAAAAAATACTATTAGAAAGAACCCCACTTCTATACCATGTGACAGGTGGATTAATTCCAATTCATGAAGATGTACGTGAGCTTGCACTTGCTTCAATACGTGCTGACCTCCAGACTAGATAATATGAAATATAGGTGCCCATATAGATGATCGCTCTACAAACAATTCGAAATAGTGCCGAACAAATTAGACAATCATGTCGTGAACGTGGTGTTGAAGCACCAATAGATCTGATTCTTGATTTAGATATTGAACGAAATCCTATACTTAACAGAGTTGAAGAAATGCGCGCAGTAAGGAATAGTGCAGGTAGAGCGATTGGAAGCGCAGAAACTGAAGAGGAACGCCAAACCTTAATTTCAGAACAACGACAAGTTTCGGGGGAATTAGATGAGCTCGAAAAAAAACTCAATGATCTCGAAACACAAATATCTACATTGCTACTTGAGGTCCCTAATCTATTTCATACTGATGTTCCAATTGGAGATGAAAATGACTCATTGATAATCCTTGAAGGTAATGGGGATAGTGGGGAAGAAACAAAATACACAGATCCGATTGTAGTAAAGAATGTGGAAAATCCCCAAATAGACGAATCATTGAGAACTCATTGGGAAATTGCTGAAAATTTAGGTTTGATTGATTTTGATAGAGGAGTCAAACTTTCAGGATCTAATTTCTATCTCTTACGAAATGGTGGAGCGCGACTACAAAGATCTCTTATATCCTGGATGTTAGATTCACATTTAGATCAAGGTTATAGTGAAGTATATCCGCCTGTATTAATTAATGAACAAGCATTAATAGGTACAGGTCAATTACCAAAATTTGCAAATACAATGTTTAAAACTACTGATGGAAGATGGTTAATCCCTACTGCAGAAGTTCCGGTAACAAATATGTACAGTGACGAAATTTTACAGAATGAGGATTTACCAATTCATCATACTGCATACTCACCATGTTTCCGTAACGAGCAATTCAGTGCTGGTAGTGCTGTTCGTGGAATTAAAAGAGGTTATCAATTTGACAAAGTAGAGATGGTAAGATTTGAAAAACCAACTGAATCTTGGCAAGCACTGGAACAACTTTTAGAAAATGCACTCGAACTTGTTCGAGCTTTAGGATTTAAATATCGTGTGTTAAAGCTTGCAAGTAGAGACTTAACTTTTGCATCAGCGATGACTTATGACATCGAAATATGGGCTCCAGGCTCTAAAGAATGGTTCGAAGTATCGAGTATATCGAATTTTTTAGATTTTCAAGCACGTAGGGCAAATTTACGTTTTCGTAATACAGATGGGAAAGTAGACTATCTACACACATTAAATGGAAGTGGTTTAGCTCTTCCAAGAGTTTTAGCAGCTCTAATCGAAGTCTATCAAAACAAAGATGGAACCGTTTTACTACCCAATATTTTGGAACCTTACCTTGGTAAAGATTTACATCTATCCTAAAATTTCACAACTCAACTATCATTAAAGAGTTGAAATAAAAGAACAACTGTTCTAATATTAGAACAGTTGTTCTTTTATTTGAATTTAAAAAAAGTTAGGCGAAGATCGATGTTATTTACAATAGTCTTAAGCACAATGTTAGGTGCGGCAATCACAACACTTATCCAGCAATGGGGAAGATACATTGAAGAAAAAAGTAGCAAAACTCCGTCTAATATCTCAAAATTTGGGATATTAGACGCAAGTTTGCAACAAAGTCTAAAAATACGAAATATCAATTAGTACTAAAGTATTTTTGGTGGCCGTGGGATAGTGGATCACTTAGATTAGATCTATGCAGGAAACCCTATTTAATAATAATTCACCCATAACTCTGTTAACTATTGATGCAGTAAAGGATTTTCAACTAACTGTAAATTCTGTCCCAGCACCCGGTCTTGGCGGTGCTATTGGTCGACTTAATTCCGTAAGATCGACAATAATCCATGTCATCCATCAATTAGACTGTGTAATTTCTATTACTTCGGAATCAGAGCAGTTATCTCACTTAGGTGCAGAAATAGAAACTATTGACTTTCATAAACTAACTGTCTTACTTAATTTCCATAGTGAAAAAATAATTACACTTTGCAAAAACATCACAAATACAAAACTTACCCAACCTATTGAAGTACCTCATACGTCAATAATACCTCCACAATACGATGGAGCATCCTGTGAACAGCTACTCGCATGGACCATAGCACACCTGTTCATCCACACTGGAGAAATTTCAACCATTGCCTTCTTAATGGGAGCACAAGAAATTACATTACCAGGAAAAATGCAAGCATCCTTGAAAAATAATTAAGATAATAGTTTAGAGTAATTAACGAACTTCACGAACACGAACACCATCAGGTTGACGACGCCAAGTCCTGATTTGGACATTCTTAACACCAGCAGATCGTGCATAATCTTTTGCTTGTGCAGCCAAACCAGAAGGAACATATAGGAGTAAAGGGGCATCTTTTACTTGCAATTCAGACCAAACATATTTTGCTTGTTCACGAGTTAAAGTTTCACGTGATTCAACTTGAGCAATTAATTTCGGGCGTCCTCCAGGACGATCAAGCACAACAATATCAGGTAAAATTTTACGACTACCGCCTTGTACCTCAATCGCCATTTGTGGCTCAGGGAGATTAACATACGTGCGCATATCAGGGTTATTTGTATTCGGAAAATCAAAGCGTTCTTTTGCAATAGATTGAACAATGTTGAGTAAGTCTGCACGCCGACTATCTTCACTACGACGCCAGTCCGAAACACCTACTCGCCACGGACTAGTATTACGTAAATCATGAGCAGAAAAACTTCGTAACTGTGACCATTGATGGATAATAAAAATTAGTGCCATCAAACCAGTAACGGGAACAAGTAAAATAATTGTGAGCCCAATTTCTAAAGTTGTTCCAGCAGGTTTTATAATTCCAGGACCAGGGAACATAATCATAGTGAATAATGAAAGAGAAAGTAGTACTAACGCAACAACACTAACAGGCGAAAGAACCGACGATGAAGCAACAGGTAAATGCATTTGAGTAACATCAACTTGTCTATATGCAAGTTCTTCATCTGCAACACCATCATCACTACCAGAACCGCTACCACTACCTGCAACTTCTTCAGCTGAGACAACAGGTTCTATATCGGTACCTAATTCAACACGAGCAGCAGGAGCATCATCAAACCAAAGAGAGTTAATTCTTATAAACCGCGATTCTTCCGTAGAAACTTCACTTTCAGGGAAAATTGCACTCACGGGACAAGCAGGTTGACATGCACCACAATCTATACAATCAATGGGGTTGATATACAACATTGCGTCAACACCTGCTTCAAAATGGATACAATCCACAGGACAGGCATCAACACAAGCGCGATCTTGAGTTCCCAAACAAGGCGAGGTGATGACAAATGTCATATAACTTCTCTTCCAACTACATGTAAAATAGCAAACTACATATCGACAAATCAAACAATCTTAATGACTTGTAATGCTATTGTACAAACCTGCAAGCTACAGCGACACAATTTCAATATATGTAATAATATGCCAAGATACAGCTATACACACAAAGGAAAACATTATGCCTCATATAAATGATTTAACCCCTCAAGCCAGAGAATTATTATCAGGTTCAATTGATATACATGTACATGCATCCCCCGATCCATTTGCCGAAAGAAAAATGGACGCACGTGAGACTATAGCTGCGGCACAAGAAGCAGGTATGGGAGGAGTCGTCTTAAAAAGCCATGAGTATCCAACCCAACCTCTAGCATGGGCTCTGAATTCAGAATTTAAAGATATTACTGTTTATGGAGCATTAGCACTCGATCACCCTGTAGGAGGGTTAAATCCAGACGCTCTGGAAACTGCATTACGGATTGGTACAAAAGTAGTCTGGTGGCCGACATTTGATGCAAAATGGTCTCGAGATACATTCGGACGATGGAATTCTTCTGCAGAATCGATAACAATTTTAGATGAAAAGAACAAACTGAAAAAAATATGTCATCAACTATTAGATCTAATGGTTGAGCACGATGCACTACTCTGTAGTGGCCACTTATCGCCAGATGAGACGCTAATGTTACTAACAGAGGCACAAAATCGAAAAATACGTAATGTGATTACTCATGCAACTTCGTTTAATATACCTCTTGAAGTTCAGCAAAAATTAGCAAATAAAGGCAGTTTTATAGAACAATGTGGGATGCCAATTTTCCGTGAAGATGATGAAGGGAAACAGGCTGTGCAATCAATGGTAGATGATATTAGGAGCGTTGGGGCAGAACACGTCATTCTATCGACAGATCTTGGACAGGCTTCTAATCCCCCACCAGCCGTCGGATTTGGTTATTGGATTGAACATTTTATTAATTTAGGATTTAGTAATGAAAAGATTCTCCGTATGGTTAATCAAAACCCCAAAGAAGCAATTGGATAATCATTCGGATTTGTCAGTTTTAAGAAAACTAAAAGAAAGTAATATAATTCAATGAGTAGACTTTATGACATAATGGTAATAGGTGGGGGTATCCTAGGCTTATCAAGTGCTCGCCACTTATTAACCCATCTTCCAAACTTACAAATAGGAATCATCGAAAAAGGCACTTCACTTGCCCAACAACAGACTGGGAATAACAGTGGTGTAGTTCATTCAGGAATCTATTATCGTCCAGGATCACTTAAAGCAAAATTCTGTGTCGAAGGACGTAATTCAATGATCGAATTTTGTGAAAAAAATGAAATACCATTTGACCGCTGTGGAAAATTAATCATAGCGACTACCCCTGATGAATTACCTCGATTAAATGATCTTTACGAAAGAGGTATTGCGAATGGAGTCGAGGGACTTGAGAAAATTGGTCCCGAACGTGCGGCAGAAATAGAACCGCATGTCACTACAATAGAAGCACTTTGGTCACCTGCTACAGCCATTGTAGATTACACAGCCGTTACAAATATTTACGCCAAACAATTTGAAGAAATGGGAGGATCTGTTCATTTAGAAACAGAACTTCTAGGAATTAAGAAATCATCGACAAGTACTATCCTCGAAACCTCACGAGGTACTTACGAAACAAAACACTTAATCAATTGTGCAGGCTTACACTCCGATCGTATAGCAAGGTTAATGGGTACTGAACTAGACATGCAAATCATACCTTTTCGCGGTGAGTATTACACATTACAAAAAGAATATGAATATTTAGTAAATGGACTTATTTATCCTGTGCCCAACCCTGAGCTTCCATTCCTAGGTGTCCATTTCACTCGTAATATAAAAGGATATGTCGAGGCTGGCCCTAATGCTGTCTTAGCAACAGCTCGAGAAGGATATCGAAAACGTGATCTTAACTTACGAGATCTAAGTGAGACACTTAAATTCCCGGGATTCTGGAAGGTGGCTTTTCGTGAATGGAAAACTGGCCTTGATGAAGTTAACCGCTCATTACGTAAATCGGTATTTACCAATGACTTACAAAAAATGATCCCCTCAATAGAATCAAATCACCTTAGAACAGGTGGTGCAGGTGTTCGCGCGCAAGCAGTTCGCAAAGATGGTTCTTTGATTGATGATTTCGTAATTGAAAAGTCCGCCGAGGCAGTACATGTTCTTAATGCTCCTTCACCAGGTGCAACTTCCTCCATAGAAATAGGAAAATATATCGCTGATCTAGCAAGGGATACTTTCAACCTCAATTAGAAAGACGGCGTCTCTGATTCTGATCCAAAATTACTTTACGCACTCTTAATGAATGAGGTGTAATTTCAAGGCATTCATCATCACGCAATAATTCAAGTGCGAGTTCTAGCGACAAAGGCTTAGGGGGTGTAAGTTTTTCTGTTTGATCTGATGAAGCAGCTCTCATATTAGTAAGTTTCTTTTCCTTTGTTGGATTTACATCCATATCACTCGCACGTGAATTCTCACCGATAATCATACCTTCATACACTTCTACGCCTGGACCGATAAACAAAGTTCCTCTTTCCTGAAGATTTAACAAGGCGAATGTAGTGGTGGCTCCTAAACGATCAGCTACCAAACTTCCATTAGAATGAGAATTTAATTCTCCATACCATGGCTCATATCCTTGAAAAACATGATGTGCAATCCCTGCGCCTCTCGTTTCAGTTAAAAATTGAGTATGAAACCCTATTAAGCCTCTTGAAGGGATATTATATTCAACACGTATCCTCCCAGAACCATGATTAATAGTATTCACCATCTTCCCTTTACGTAATGCTAATAATTGCGTCACAGTTCCTAAGTATTCTTCGGGAATATCAATGGTGACAAATTCGATTGGTTCTAATAAATTTTCATCCACCATTTTAGTTACTACTTGAGGACGTCCGACAGTAAGCTCAAATCCTTCTCGCCTTAAGTTCTCGATTAGAATTGCAAGTTGTAATTCACCACGACCTTGTACTATCCAAGCATCAGGTCGATCAGATTCAACGACTCTTAGTGCCACATTACCTACTAATTCTGAATCAAGCCTATTTTTAAGAAGTCGTGCTGTAAGTTGACTGCCTTCACGTCCTGAGAATGGTGAAGTATTAATACCTATCAACATTGAAAGGCTAGGTTCATCTACTGTAATACCAGGGAGAGATTGAGGATCATCTAAATCAGCAAGTGTTTCACCAATGGTAACTTCGTTGATACCAGCAATGGCGACTATTTCTCCAGCAGATGCTTCATCAGTTTCATGGCGATCCAATGCTTCTGTTACATAAAGTTGTCCAATAGTGGCACGTTCTATAGTGCCATCAACACGGCACCATGCGACTTGTTGCCCTTTTCGGATAATTCCATTCACAATCCTACATAAAGCTAATCGACCTAGATACGGTGATGCATCTAAATTAGTGACCAATGCTTGTAATGGATGTCCAATTTGGTACTTAGGTGGTGGAATATGAGAAAGTAAAAGATCTGAAAGTGGAGTTAGATCTTCACCAACAACCTCAGGATCTAGAGAGGCTTGGCCATTTTTGGCATTGCAATAGACAATGGGGAATTCAATTTGATCTTCATTAGCATCCAGATCAAGAAATAATTCATAAACCTCATCGATAACTTCACGAACACGCGAATCAGGGCGATCGATTTTATTAATAACGAGAATAATAGGTAATCCACGTTCAAGCGCTTTTCTTAATACAAAGCGAGTTTGAGGAAGTGGTCCTTCAGAGGCATCAACCAATAGGAGTACTCCATCGACCATAGTTAATCCACGTTCAACTTCACCTCCAAAATCAGCATGACCAGGAGTATCTATAATATTGATTTTTACATCTCCCAAACGAACTGCAGTATTTTTTGCAAGAATAGTTATGCCTTTTTCACGCTCAAGATCGTTAGAATCCATAACTCTGTCAGGCATTTCAAAGCGTTGATCTAATTGACCTGACTGTTGGAGCATTGCGTCGACTAATGTTGTTTTACCATGATCTACATGTGCAATAATTGCTACATTACGTATATCTGGACGGGTCATCAGTTGTATACCATCTACACTAGTTTGTGACAGATCATGTTGATTAATTGTTGACCTCCAACATTATTATTAATTTCATTTTCAATAGTTAATCAAAAAAAATTTATATCACTACTGATTATCACTGTTCATCATCAACCGATTATCATGTTCTAATACAACAGTAACCCCAAACCATGAACAGCTAGAAAATGCATCAGTGTTTAATACAACTTCACCTTGTTCCAATAGTTCTTTTTCAATCCCTGGAGTGTTGACAGGGTATTCCCCACATTTGTCTGGCCGAAGAGCATCAT
>JAKUNM010000036.1 GCA_022451865.1 Dehalococcoidia bacterium | reverse complement strand
ATTGTTAGTCCAAACAGTAAAGAAAAAACTGGATATCCCACTCAAAAGCCACTAGGAATCATTAACAGAATTATAAAAGTACATTCGAATCCGGAAGAGCTAATACTAGATTATTTTGCAGGCAGCGGAACCACAGGGATAGCAGCATTGAATTCTGGTAGAAATGCGATCTTGATTGACAGTAATGTTGAAGCGCTTGAAATAATGGAACGAAGATTCGACCCTGAATCAACTCGTTTTCACAATTGGAACTCCAAACAGTAATTTGAAATACCATCAAATAGGATTGTAATAGTAATGGTACGCCGGGAAGGATTCGAACCCTCGACCCTCTGATCCGAAGTCAGATGCTCTATCCACTGAGCTACCGACGCACGCTAATTAAAAGCCAAGAAAGAATATTCAAAAAATTTCTTAACCATCCTAGTAAGTATTTTTGGGCATAATCTAAACAAATGCAAATCAGTTCATCACTATTTGTGAAATAAAGATATTAAAGTTTTATCACCTCTTATAAAACACAGGTAATATCAACATATGGACAAAACTATGATTAGAAATTGTGCTCAAAAATACCTAAAATTAGCCATGCAGTACCATGCAAAAAGTTCAATAGAATCTGCTGTCGCAATGGTCCACAAGGCTATAGCAATTGATCCCGATTTTGCCGAAGCATACGCATATTTGGGCAATACATTAGTTACTCGTACCCGACAATTCGACGAAGGTCTACAGGCCCTTCGTCATGCAATTAAATTAGCACCCAAAGATTCAACTATCTTATACACAACAGGTTGGTGTGAGGAATATGTTGCTAATGCACTTGAAAAACCGAGACGCAAACATCAAGCCGTACCAGAAAATGCAGAAGAACTTTATGCGGTAGCAAAATTACATTTTCTTAAAGCATTGAAATTTACATCTGATCCCCAGCTCATTGGTGACATTGAAGATATGCTGGATGTCGTCGCTGCTGCCACAGGCCAACCTTGGCAAGAAGAATAATTATAGGAACTCTACGTGCCAAAATTACAATTAGAAAATAATTTTCAACTACACTATGAGGTACATGGGCCTGAAATAGGTTCTGTACCAGCAATCATCTTTGCACATGGAGCAGGAGGTAATGGCCTTTCCTGGTGGCAACAAATACCGGCATTCTCAGATAAATATACAGTCATCACTTTCGATCATAGAGCATTCGGTAGATCTCCAGATATAGAAAGTGGTCCAGGACGAACAGCATTCGGAACTGATACTCGCTCTTTACTCGACCATCTTGGATTGAATAAAGTACATTTTGTTGCACATTCTATGGGGGGGAGAACAGCATTTGGAGTTTTATCACAGGACCCAGAAAGACTACTTTCAATCACTTATTCTGGAACAAATGGAGGATGTGTGAGTGATGAATACCGTAATCAACGAACTGAACTTGAAGAGAATGGAACACTTCAAGGATCATTACTACAACGAGCAGTTGGTCAAAATTATGAACAAGAAAATCCAGAAATGTATTACCTATATAGAAGAATCCGTAGCATTAATCCACCGCGACCTAGAGACTTTTTAGCACCTAGGCCAAGTCAAAGGAATTACAAAGGAACCACTGCTGACCGTCTTCGTGATGGAGGATGGCCAATATTGTGGATCGTAGGGGAACAAGATAGAATTGTCCCGCCTGAACTTATACGCATCTCTCACACACTTACGCCTGAATCAATAATGAGAATAGTACCTAATGCAGGACATTCAGCTTATTTTGAACATCCTCAAATATGGAACAGTTACGTAAGGAAATTTATAGATAGCGTCGAAAAAAATCTCTAATATTATCTTTCAAAAACTTCATTTTCGAGTGGTTCACCTTTAATCCAGCATTCTAAATTACGTAAAAAATATCCCTTAAGTCTCTCATCAACCGCACTCGTTGCACCGGAATCATGTGGTGAAATAATGACATTTTCTAAATCCCATAATGGTGAGTCTTCGGTTAGTGGCTCTTTTTCGAAGACATCAAGATAAGCATAACTTAGACGGCCATCGCTTAATCTACTGATTAAGGATTGTTCATTGATGATTTCACCTCGAGCGATATTAATTACACCTGCATTGTTAGGAAGCAAGTCCAAAAGTTCATCAGTAAAAAAATTATGTGTAGCATCTGTGAGTGGAGAGGAAACTATAAGCCAATCCATTTCTGTCAGTACCTCTTTGACTTGATCTGGTGTAATTAACTGTTCAATATTATCTTCTAGACGCCTTGCACTTCTTCTTACCCCAGTCACATGAAAACCTAAGGCATCACTTAATCGAGCAATTTCCGATCCGATAGCTCCGAGTCCAAAAATTAAAATACGTTGCTCCCTAATATCTTTTGGCAACTCATGGAATGGGTACTGATCCCACATATGAGATTTCTGTGACCGCACCCAACGTGGAAATCCTCGCGAAAAATACAAAAGAGCTGCAATCGCTGTAGAGGCAATTGGTTCAGCCATTGCACCAGAAGCATTTGTCAGTCGTACGCCTTTCCGAAGGAGATCGCCAAAGACTGGATCATCAATACCTGCATGCGGTAAATGAATCCATCTTAGATTAGGAGCACGAAGTGCAGTGCCATAAAATCTTCGTACAGCTGCTCTTTCATAATCTGGATTCGGAGGGGTTGCTATGTCAATTTGGTCTAGAATTTCAGGAGAAAGTCTCTCTCCTGATTCAGGTACAAAAATAGTTTTTATTGCGTGCGAATTACGTTGCTCTATCGACAAAATTTCATCTTTATACAGAGTGTACAATATGGGATCAATTAGGAGATTAGTCATCAACACCTACTTAAATCAATCTAAGGTAATCGCGTTATAAAGCATCACTGGATCGCCTTCAAACACATCGCTTTCTAAATTAGCAAGTACAACGATTGGTCGATCAGCAATTATCACTGCACTTCCAACCCATCCATCTGGTAAAGGTAAAACTTCCCATTGCCGAAATGTTTTGTGACCATTTACACGAACACTTCCAATCGTATGGAATAATCCACTAGGGAATTCCTTCGAATAATAAATAATCGTTACATGAGCAACAGAATCATCAAAAGTCTGCACACGAAACCATGAATTCCAGCCAACACGATCACCCCAAGGACCAAAATTTTTGTTCACAACAGGCAATACAACTTGCCTTGAAGCTTCCTCCGCAGAAAACCCACGATAATCTGCTATCGATCCGTCCGGAGAAATTCGTTGAACTACAACAGCTACAGGATTTGTAGAGTCCATTCGAACTGTACCCAGAAAAGTTGGGGGTAAGTCAAAATCAGAGGGAAGACATGCAGCTTCTCCGGTCAATCTTTGATCACAAGTCAACGAGCCTAAAACATTTACTGTATGCTCTATCTCGACATGTTCACCATTTCCATTCGTACCATCAAACAATAATGTCACCTCATTCGGTACATTGGGAATACTTGAAAGTATTCTAAATCTAGTACTCCACTGGCTGTATCGCTCTTTTGCATTTCTATCTACAAGTGGAAGCACAAGTGTGTTACTCATTTCATACTCACCAAATCCTCTATAGCTAGCTAAGCCTGCATCATTACGTGATCGGGAGTCAACCATAGCTGAGATTACTTGCGATCCTGCAGCGATCCCTTCATCAGTTCGATATGTCTTTACTACAACCGAGCCATCAAAACCAAATCGAACAGGCATTGTCTCTTCGTCCACAAACATTGTTGCACGCGACTCGAGTCGTACACCACCCAAGGTACATCCAGATGTTGGCTCTAAAGGTTCAACTGCCACTGGAGAAAGCATACCATCTTCATAAAAAATTAATTGAACACAAGCAGCACGTAAATCGCTACTATTTTGAACTGCGATTCTCGAAACAAAGTCTGCTGTATTCTGGACAAGTGGAAGATACAAATTACCACCTGAACTGCCCAGATATAATGAGTCCCCACCAATTTGAAATCGACCATTATCCAAAAAGGAATCACGTGCAAGCATCGCAACAAAAGGTTGATCAGAGGTGACAAAAGCAGAACCTTGATAGCCTGGATTTAGATCATCGAGTGTTTGCTGAAAAAATGACCATCCGACACCAGGTTGCAAAGCAGTACATTTTGCCTTCTCAGGGCATTTATCATTTGCAACCACGTTGCCATCATCTTCATAAAACTGTATCTCAATCTCTGCAGGATCTGTACCCACATTTTGAATCCTTATCCAAGAATTTTCTACAGGTAACAGCATTGTTTCGGCATTAAGTCGCGAAAAATTACTGTCTGATCCAAATAATAAGATAGAAAAAATTACAAATAAAACTATCATTCGATAGTTTTTCGGCATGAGCAAGGAACGCAACGCGTCCACCATTATGGCGTCTTCCCATACCCCACCCAATATAATGACATCAAACCTAAGCAATACCCTGTTATTGCTGTTGATATTTAATGTACCTCTATACGGTTGATAGTGGTAGCACAATGAATACAATGCTAATCTGCATTTGTAGAATTGAGAATCTTGTAGACAGGAATTAGTGTAGCTTAGTGAACGTACCGTTCGTGACTACAGAATCTTCAGTTTGAAGCTAGATACCCCAAACATTTCTCCCCAAGTTATTTTATTGTTTGTTAATGACGGTTGGTAAACCATTAGTGATAAGAACATTCTAAAAAAATAGAGAGAATTGGAAACCTTTTTGTCAGTTGAGCGTTGTGTTTTCAAGTCGTGATATTTTAATAGTCGTTTTGAATGAAGAAATCGGGAACAGGATAGTAATATGGTACAGTCAAGTAGTTCAGCTACCGGTACGTACAAATCCCGTACTGCTGAGGCAATCCGTTTAGCAGTAGAAGGAAATTGGAAAGCTGCCGCGGCTGCAAACGAAAGTCTTTTAAAGGACTTTTCACAAGATGTTGATGCAGCAAATAGATTAGGAAAAGCATACAGTGAGCTAAACCGAGCAAGAAAAGCCATCAAAGCATACGAACTTGCATTAGAAATTGATAAATTCAATCAAATAGCACGCAGAAATCTTGAACGCTTGCAAAATACTCCTTTAACATCAGGAAAAAGTAAAAAGCCAAAAGCCAAAAATAATACTACTAAAGCTAAAAAGAGTAATGTAAAAAAATCTGTCTCATCATCAGGATTGGTAGCCTCTTCAAAGGCAGCCGATTTTTCATTACAACACATTGATGTAGATGCAACTCAAGGTCTAAAACCAGGAGACAATGCGAATGTAGTACCAGATAATCGGGGAATCATCATTACTTCTGAAGATGGAGTACGCCTTGGTTCTATTGAACCAAGAGCGGGACTTAGATTAAGAAGACTCATCGAAGGTGGCAATGAATATTCAGTGACGATAAGAAGCGTAAGCAATTCCGGCAATGTAATCGTTTTTATTAGTGAAACTTATAGAGCTCCATCATTGATTAGTCAATCTTCATTTTTAGCAAGTACAGACAGTCGTAATAAAGCTCCTCGCGCTTACACAAGAAGATCAGCAGTAATTGAAGATAATGAACCAGATTTTTATGAGGAAGTAGAGGATCAAGACGATTCACTTGCTGAATTAAGACAGTTAAATACTAATGAAGAATCAGATATTGAATTAGAAGATGATGATATCGAGGTAGATGAAACTACTGATGCTGCTATGCTTGGAGTTTCTGATGAAGATGCTAGAGGTGAAGACGACACTGAAGACGACACTGAAGACGACACTGAAGACGACACTGAAGACGACACTGAAGACGATTACTAGTCTCTAAGAAATTGTCAAATCATGAATAAGGATAATAGCTCATACCCGCGAATACTTATCACCGCAGCAGAGGATGTGGTTGGAGAGTGCTGGGAAGACTATTCAAGGTGTATTAGTAATTCGAATGGGTTACCTATCCGGATAGATCTTGGTATGAACATTGATGCAATTGAAAATTTTGACGGACTCTTAATCACTGCAGGAATTGATGTTGATCCCCAAATCTATGGTGCCGAAAAAAGCGACTACGTCACCGAAACAAATATTAAAAGAGACCAATTCGAACTTGCTTTATTAGAGAAAGCACGTCAAAAAGATACGCCTGTTCTCGCTATTTGCAGAGGCCATCAAATCTTTAATGTTAGTTCTGGCGGATCACTCTTACAACATCTCGAAAATAGAGAACCACACCGTGCTAGAAGAGGAAAAAATAAAAGTGATATTGATTCTGGCTGGCATAAAGTTGAAATAGCAAAGAATACTCTTCTTCACAATATTACAAATTCAACACAAATTTTCACTAATTCACGTCACCACCAAGCCGTACTTTCAAATAATATTGGGTCGGGATTAATTGCCAGTGCCTCCGCAGAACAAAATGTCATAGAAGCATTAGAAGATCCTTCTATGACTTGGGGACTGTCTGTACAATGGCATCCAGAACGGCGTGAAATGACTGATAATTCTGATTTAGCAAATGCTTCTACGGCACTATTTGATGCTTTTGTAACTGCAGCAAAAAAATATTCTCTTAATCCCAATATAAATTAACAAATTTTATATTTTTAGCCGCTCTCTAAGCGAGAAAATGTTACAATTTACTTATTCCCCAAAACAGCATCTCCCGTCATACAAATAGTGAACTTTAGTTCACATTGGAATACATATGGTTCAAACGGATAACCCAGAAACAACAGAATTTGTTCGCATTGAAGATGAAATGCGTGAGTCATATCTAGACTATGCGATGTCTGTAATAGTCTCTCGTGCTTTGCCCGATGTTCGGGATGGTTTGAAGCCTGTCCAACGAAGAATATTATTTGGAATGCAAGAATTAGGACTTTCACCTAATTCAGGTTTCAAAAAAACAGCGCGTGTTACTGGTGAAGTAATGGGTAAATTCCATCCGCATGGTGATTCAGCTATCTATGATGCTTTAGTACGTATGGCACAAGACTTCACAATGAGGTATCCATTGATTACTGGTCAGGGTAATTTTGGATCCATCGATGGTGATCCTCCTGCACAAATGAGATACACAGAGGCGCGGTTAGAACCGATAGCAACTGAACTACTCGTTGATCTAGATAGAAATACTGTAGACTTTCAACCAAATTTCGATGATTCAATTAGTGAGCCAATCGTCTTGCCTGCACGATTACCGAACTTATTACTTAATGGTGGAAGCGGTATTGCTGTAGGAATGGCAACAAATATCCCACCACATAACCTCAATGAAATTTGTGAGGCAATTACCTTAGTAATAGATAGCCCTGAATGTTCAATTGAAAATCTTATGACGATAGTTAAGGGTCCTGACTTTCCAACCGGCGGTACTATTTTTAATCAAGCTGAAATTCGACAAGCATATGCTACTGGACGAGGACGCGTAACAATGCGCGCTGTTATGTCCATGGAGGAATCTGCACAAGGCAAAACACAACTGATAGTCACTGAACTTCCATACCAGGTTAATAAAGCCAATCTCTTAGAGCGAATAGCAGATCTTGTCCGTGCAAAACGTATAGAAGGTATCTCTGATTTACGTGATGAATCTGATCGTCATGGGATGCGGATGGTAGTCGAGCTTTCTCGTGGAGCATCATATGCTACTGTCAAAAATTTATTATTTAAACACACTGCCCTCCAATCCAACTTCGCAGTCAACATGCTAGCTCTTGATGATGGTCAGCCAAAAACACTCACACTAAAGGAAGCATTAGTTGCTTTTATTAACCATCGGCGTGAAGTTATTACACGCCGTAGTCAATTTGATCTAGAAAAGGCACAAGAGAGAGCTCATATTTTAGAAGGATTACTCCAAGCACTAGAGCATCTTGATGCAATCATAGCTGCAATCCGAGCATCTGAATCAGCAGATAAAGCCAAATCTGAACTACAAAAAAAACCTTTTAACTTAAGTGAAAGACAGGCACAGGCTGTCTTAGATATGCAATTACGTAGGCTCGCACAATTAGAGAGTCAAAAAATTGAACAGGAACATGCTGAACTCATGGAGTTAATCGATCAACTTAATGATCTGCTTGCACACCCGGAAAAAATTGATGAATTAATCAAAGAAGATTGTTCTCACTTGCGTAAAGAATATGGTGATGAAAGAAGAACTGCTGTTATTAGTTCACCTGTTGAAGATTTTTCCGAAGAAGACCTTATACCTCATCAGCAGGTCGTAGTCTCAATTACAAAAACTGGATATATGAAACGTGTCCCCCTCGAAACATACCGTGCTCAAAGAAGAGGTGGCCGTGGGATTACTGGTATGGCAACACGTGAAGAAGACGCAGTAAACCACCTAATTGTCTGTGACACACATGACGCACTACTTATGTTTACCAAAACTGGAAAAGTTTACTCTCTAAAAGGTTATGAAGTCCCTGAATCATCTCGACAGGCACGTGGGTTACCCGTAGTCAATCTCATTGAATTAAATACAGAGGATAGTGTAACTGCCGTTGTTGTTGTAAAAGACAATCAATTCAAAAACAGTAATCTTGATTCAATGTTGCTCGTCACCACACAAGGAGAAGTTAAGAGAACTCCACTAGAGCAATTTGAGTCTGTTCGACGAGCAGGTCTAATTGCAATGAAATTAAAAACTGGTGATTCATTGTGCGCAGCTGGAGCTGCTAGTGAGTCCAATGATGCATTAATGTTCAGTTCCGATGGACAAGCAATACGCTTCAATGTTGGTCGTCTAAGAATTGCTTCGAGATCATCAGGAGGAGTACGAGGAATGAAATTAAGAGGGAATGCACATGTCGTAGCATTGGCAGTCGATGCAGATGGCAGTGATATCCTTGTCGTCACTAAAAATGGATTAGGGAAAAGAACCGCTATCGATGAATATCCAACAAAAGGACGTGGAGGCATGGGCGTCCAAACTTTCCGAATTACAGATCGCACTGGTGAGGTTGCAGTTGCTGCAAATGTAAAAGATTCAGAAGAGTTACTTCTTATCACTGTCGAAGGAGTTATGAACAGACAACGTATCGACACTATTAGTCAACAAGGACGTGCAACACAAGGTGTTCAGGTTGTAAAACCTGATAAGAGTGATTATATTGCTGCTCTTGCAAAAATAGATCTTGACTCAAGTCTGACAAAAGAGCCGACAACTTCGGAATAGCTACTTATACTATTTCTGTGAAAGATCAAGATTCTTTTTCAAATTTTGGTGAATTTACACTGATCAATAAAATAATTGAGCAGCTAGGTTCGCATGTAGCAAAAGATATTTTCGTACCACCAGGTGACGATGCTGCAGCTTGGATAAATTCAAAAAATAGCTTAACTGTTGCTACGGTAGATACGCTGACAGAAGGTACACACTGGCGCCCCGATACAATGAATTTCAATGATGTAGGATGGAGAGCAGTTACTGCTAGTGTTTCAGATCTAGCAGCAATGGGTGCGACACCTACCTACTTACTAATCGCCATAACTTTAGATTCAAATATAACGGATCAAAATATTACTATGCTTACCGAAGGAATAGCACAATCTTCCGCGGTACATAATGTAAAGATCGCTGGCGGCGACATTATCCGTGCACATACAAATATGATTTCTGTAACAGCAATTGGAGAAATTCTGCAAGACAACCGTTATCCAATAATGCGTCGAACTACAGCAGAACCTGATGAATTAATTGCGATTTCTGGCTACCCCGGGACATCTGGTGCGGGATTAGCAATTATTGAAGAAGGTCAAAGAGAAGATGGCTTAGATACAGAACTGATTACGCTACATCGACAACCTGTGGCCAGAGTACAATTAGGAATTAAAGCTGCCAAAGCTGGAATCAAATGTGCAATAGATCTATCTGATGGTCTGGTACAAGACCTTGAACATATAGCAAAAGCATCCAATATTGGCATTGAAATAGATACTGAAAAAATCCCACTTCACAACACTGCTTATACTTTATTAGGTAGGGAAAAAATACTAGATTTAGCATTAGGAGAAGGAGGTGAAGATTTTGAATTAATTTTGATAGGAAAAGCACAAACCTTACGATCTTTACACACTATGGAATTACCTGTCACACTCATTGGGAGAACAGTTTCGCATCACCCTGGGCAAGTAAAAATACATGATAGTTCAGGCAAAGAATATGAACCTCCACAAAGAGGATGGGATCACTTAAGGAACGACTAATCTATGAGCACAGCCAATCGCTTTAATTTTCACACTGGAAACGTTCGACAAACTCAATCTCTTGCAAAAAAAATAGCAAAATTATTGCTAGCAGGAGATGTCTTACTACTTCAAGGGCCTTTAGGTGCTGGAAAAACAACATTTACACAAGGCCTTGCAAAAGGATTGAAAATCAAATCTGAAGTAACAAGTCCCACTTTTATACTACTCGCTCAACATGAACCCAGTCCCAATAATTTAGCTTTATTCCATGCAGATCTGTATCGATTAACTGACCCTATAGAAGTCATGGAACTCCATTTAGAAGAACAAGCAAGTAATGGTGTGCTGATTGTAGAATGGCCAGATAGAGCTCCTGAAATGTTACCAAAAGATCATTTACTCATATCAATTTCTCTTCAAGCAATTGATCATAATGCTCGAACATTTACTTTTGTAGCTGCGGGAGAGAGAGCAAGAGAAATTATTGATGGATTACAATCACAATTATGAAAGCTAAAAAATGTCATATAATTTAGGAATCGATACAGTTGCAGATAACATCTCACTCGCCATTGAAGGTAATGGCAGCAGTATCCTAGAAGAAAGTTTTACCGTTAATGATACTGTCTCGCATGAGCTCATCAATATCATTAATCAATTTTTAAAATCAATTCAAATTGAACTACATGACATCACTGGTTTAGCAATTTGCATTGGGCCAGGAAATTATGGCCCCCTTCGGGCAGGTATATCTATTGCGCAAGGTTTAGCACTCGCACGAAATTTATTGATCGCTCCCATCAATAGACTGGAGGCTGATGCATGGCCATTTATACAAAGTGCACAGAATCAACAATCAGTGATCGCAGTACATGATGCTGGGAGGTTAGGATTAGCTTGGGGAGCATATAGTAAAGATAATAAAAATGGACCTCCAGTAGTGATAGTCCCTGCATCTATTACTAATATTGAAGAATGTGCAAAATCTGCACCACCAAATTCTCTTTGGTGTGGTGAATTATCAAATGAATCAATAAAAACTCTTCAACACTTAGGTTATTCTTCCGACATTGACCCCTTAAAAAACATAAATACCAGAGCAAAATCGATGCTGGAACTTGCATCTGTGCAACAATCGTATCAAGATCCATCAAGGGTAGAGGCTTTGTATTTACAACCGCCGCGTATTAACCGTTAATAACTAATTGATATTTTTCTGGAGGATTTATGGAGCAAACATTAATACTGATCAAACCTGACGCGATGCAACGTGGCCTCGCCTTTGAAATACTTTCAAGGTTAGAAAACCGAGGATTACGTCTAGCTGGACTAAGATTGCTCCAAGTAGAGCAATCAATGGCGGAAAAGCACTATGCTGAACATGAAGGCAAGCCTTTTTTTGCAGGACTAGTCTCCTATATCACCAGCAGTCCAATAATTGCAGCAGTATTCGAAGGTACAAATGCTGTCAGTGCGGCAAGGCAATCTATCGGTTCTACAAACCCGACAGAGGCTTCTCCAGGAACTATAAGAGGTGATTTTGGATTAGAAATTGGTAGAAATTTAATCCATGGTTCAGATAGTGTTGAAAGTGCAAACCGAGAAATTGGTATTTTCTTTGAAGGACATCCAGTCATTCAATGGGAAAAAGACACAGAAAAATGGGTCTTCGAATAGATCATTCACTGCACACGCACAATTTCTTTTGCATGAGACCATAAACTTTCCAAGTCATAATGGTGTCGTGCATCTATTGAAAATAAATGAATAATTAACCCATCTTGTGTATCCATCAACACCCAACCGCTCTCAGGGTCTCCCTCCGGGCGAATACGTGAACCACTTATCTGTAAATTTTTTTGTAGTGAGTCAATTACGGCGCGTGCTTGACGGATATTGTCGACAGTACCAATAACAAAATAGTCAGCAAATGCAGAAAGTTCAGTCAGATCAAGTAACACTATGTCACTCACCTGTCTATCAGCCAAAATATCTACTGCATTATGCGCAAGATCAACATCCGCATTAAATAGTAAATCTGAATTATTTAACTCAGAGTTTGTACTCATATATTTACAATCTCCTTTATATATAGTAAGTGAATTATGAATTGGCCATCGAAGAAAATCAATCAACAAATTACTCCAACTACAGTTAACTACTCGTTACAATATATGGATGAAAGAACGTGTGCTCGTCGCAATGTCTGGTGGAGTAGATTCTGCTGTGGCTGCTGCATTACTTGTCCAACAGGGATACGAAGTAATTGGTGTAACACTACGCCTTTATACCGAACCTGATGATACAGCCTTAAGATCAGGCCGTACATGCTGCGGCATCGAAGATATTGGTGATGCCAAAGCTGCAGCGCAACAGATTGGCATCTCACATTATGTGTTAAATATGGAGCAAGAATTCGAAAAGCATGTACTTAACCCATTTGTAGAATCATATGTAGATGGACGTACTCCAAATCCATGTTTGAATTGTAATCAATATGTAAAATTTTCAACGCTGCTTGATCGTGCAATTGCTATTGGCGCCGATCGACTAGCAACTGGACATTATGCACGAATAGAACAAGACGAATTAAATCATCACCACTTACATCGAGCACATGATGACGAAAAAGATCAATCTTATGTGCTCTATACACTCGATCAAAATGCTCTGGATTTCACATTATTTCCTTTAGGTGCTATCGAAAAAACTGATACACGAAAAATAGCACGGGAATATAAATTACCTTTATCTGAAAAGCCAGATAGTGTCGATATATGTTTCGTACCAGGCGGAGATTATAGAGAGATACTACATACAAAAGGAGTACAATCCATCCCCGGAATCATACAGAACACTATGGGTGAAACTGTAGGAACACATGAAGGAATAACAAACTATACTGTAGGCCAAAGACGTGGTCTTGGTGTTCAATCCTCTCAACCGCAGTATGTAAACAAAATTGATGCCGAACGTAATATTGTAGTTATAGGTAGTGACGAAGATTTACTAAGCAAATCACTTTCTGCAAGCGATCCTCATTGGATCTATCAACCACCAACAGTTGGAGAAACATTATCTGCGCGAATTCGATACCACTCAGACGAATTAACAGCCTCTGTTACAGCGCTTAATTCTTCACAGTTTAGTTTGTCTTTTGATTCTCCAGCACGAGCAGTCACACCTGGACAAGCAGTAGTCCT
>JAKUNM010000035.1 GCA_022451865.1 Dehalococcoidia bacterium | reverse complement strand
GGAAGAAGTAGTAGGACATATGCGCAGTGAAAGTGGTGCGGAAATACCTAGAGTAACGGAAGAGAAAAAAACTGGTCGTTTTTTTGTAGACGGCAATACACTATTAGTAGATATTTCATCAGAATTATCTGTCGACTTAACAGATGTTGATGCCAATACTGTGGCAGGATTGCTACTTTATCACCTTAGACGTTTTCCGAAAGTTGAAGAGTCAATCGATATTCATGGTTATAGATTTACTGTCTTAGAGATGGATGGAAGAAGAATAGCAAGAGTATCAATCAGTCAAAAAAATAGATAGGAACTAATTAGCTAAGCCTTTTGCCCATTTTTCTCATGTTCAAGTAACCAAATTTTTCGTTCTATACCGCCACCATAGCCAGTTAGTAAACCATTAGCTCCGATCACACGATGACAAGGTAGAACAATTGATACAGGATTTTTATTCAAAGCTCCACCCACTGCACGTGAGGCATGTGGGTGACCAATCTTTGACGCAATGGCACCATAAGTAGTGGTCTCGCCGAATGCAATAGATTGAAGTGCTAACCATACCTTTATTTGAAAATCAGTACCGAATAAATCTAGGGGAAGATTAAATACTTCAAGCTTTCCTTTAAAATATTCATTTAATTGATAAGCAGTAGCATTTAAAATATTTTCATACGAGGAATCAGAAGAATTACTGATCAGTTCATTATCGATTTTGATATCAGACTTACTATCAAAATACTCAATCTTTTGTACTCCAACACTGGAAACTTGAATAAAAACCTTTCCAACTTCTGTATTAATCATTTTACAAGTGGACATCAGGCATCTCCCAATATATAAATCAATACGAGTCACATAGTAATGTATCAAATGAAATATATTGTGACGTTAGAAAATACGGAGGATAGAAATGCGCTCAAATTCTGTACTTGAAAAATGGAGAAATGGTGAAAAAACAATTGGGGCATGGCTCTCGTCTGATTCATCATATGCAGCAGAAGTTATGAGCCATGTTGGATTTGACTGGCTATGTGTAGATCAGCAACACGGTGTTAGTGACTATGCCTCGACATTCCAAATGCTTCAAGCTATTTCGACAACCAATACAACACCTTTTGTCCGAGTCGCGTGGAATGACTCTGCAACAATTATGCGTGCGTTAGATGCAGGTGCCTATGGCATTGTTGTACCGCTAGTAAACAATGCCGAAGAAGCTCAAAAAGCAGTATGGGCATGTCGCTATCCACCTGAAGGAGGAAGATCTTCAGGCCCAAACCGAGCAACACTGTATGGTGGTAATGATTATCAAGCAAATGCTAATAAAGAAATCGCCTGTATAGTAATGATCGAGACAGCTGAAGCAATAGAGAACATTGATTCAATATTGTCTGTAGAGGGAGTAGATGCAGCTTATATCGGTCCCTCAGATCTTGCATATGCTTTGGGAATGACACCTACAGGTGATAACAATAATCCTGATCACGTTAAGGCAGTAGAAACTATCTTTGATGCATGCATTCGCCACGGTGTAGCGCCAGGGATACACACAGGCAGTACCGAATATACAGCACGCTGGCTTGCACACGGGTTCCAAATGGTTAATCTAGGAACAGATATGCAATTCATGCGGACACGTGCAGCTGATTCTTTAGATCAAGTCAGATGAGAGAGGTACTAAATAACTATCAATTCATCAATTACGCCTCTTTGTTCACCTTTTGAGTTAATTGATCGTCTGGCAGGCGTTCGGTTAATCGTATACTTTGATCCTTCATATAAACCCACTATCCACTCATGCGGTGAATTAGACAGCATTATTGAAACACCCTTGTCACGTAATTGATCTATTGACCACTTAAGTCTTAGATGTTCCTCTCTACCAAAAGAACCTTTTGTATATGAAGTAAAATTAGAAGTAGATGAAAGTGGGAAAAAAGGTGGATCAAAGTAGACAAAATCGCCATTTTTAGCTTTCTTATAACTATCTTCAAAATCACCACAAATTAATTCAATATCTTGCAAAGCATGGGATGCAAGCGTGAGCAGTTCAACGTCTAGTATTTTTGGATTTTTGTAACGCCCATGTGGGACATTAAATTCTCCTTTTTGATTAACTCTATATAAACCGTTAAAGCATGTTTTATTCAGAAATAATAGTCGTGCAGCTCTCTCTATATCTGAACTAGGAATACCAGCGCGAATTTCATAAAAAAATTCTTTTCGTTGTTCTGTATTTCCTGCTAAGTATTGAGTTGCTATAGGACTAAGGTATTCAATAAGAGTATCTAACTCATCACGAACAATTCGATATGTTTCAATAAGTTCACAATTAAAATCATTGAGCACCGCCTTTTTAACCTTAAACTCTGGATTTGAAATCAAAGAGAAAAAAACTGCGCCTCCCCCTACAAATGGTTCGTAGTATGTGTTCATTGAGTGAGGAATTTTTTCTAACAGTGCATTAAGTAATTGTGTTTTACCACCTGCCCACTTTACAAAAGGACGAGCAGAGTGAGTTATTTCATCAGTAATTATGATCGAACTTTTTTTTCTATTCGCCATCTTGTACATTCACCATCGTTAAAACTTATAGCAATATTACTACCTGAAATAGCAATTTTAGTGCCATTAAGAACAAAATTTTCAATAATGTGTCTCCTAGTGGACACATTTACGCAACAAAACTGTGACTCATTAGCAACACAATCATGGTTTATTTATATCTAGAAAACCAGCGAATAACCTACTCGTTTTATCGAAAGGGAGGGAAATTTTGGATAGCGGCACTACTGCGTGGATACTTATCAGTTCTGCACTTGTCTTATTTATGACACCAGGACTTGCGTTTTTTTACGGAGGCATGGTTCGAAGTAAAAATGTTTTAGCAATGTTGATGAAAAATTATATTGCAATGGGAGTCGTTACAATTACTTGGGTAATTGTTGGCTGTTCCTTAGCTTTTAGTAGCGGAAATGTAGCACTAGGAGATTGGGGATTATTTGGAGATCTTGATCTTTTTGGATTAACAACTTTAGATCTAACTAACAATTATTTTGGTAATGATGTTCCTGATCTACTACATGTAACATTCCAATTAATGTTTGCAATAATTACACCCGCACTAATTGCAGGTGCTGTAGCTGAGAGAATGAAATTCACAGCTTGGGTTGCTTTTGTTGCAATATGGTCTATCTGTGTATATGCACCTATGGCACATTGGGTCTGGGGTGGTGGCTTTATTGGAAGTCAAATTGAAGCTATTGATTTTGCTGGCGGACTTGTCGTTCACATTAATGCCGGCGCTGCAGCATTGGCACTTATTATAGTACTTGGGCCACGAGTTGGACTAGGAACAGAAAAATTTAAAGAACATTCTCTTCCCCTAACAGTATTAGGTGCAGGTATTCTATGGTTTGGATGGTTTGGATTTAATGCAGGATCTGCCTACGCCGCAGATGGAGCTGCAGCTAATGCATTTATAACTACACAAATTGCTGCAGCTGTAGCAGCCACAACTTGGATATTTATTGAAGCTGCACGAAATGGCAAACCCACTAGTCTTGGTTTTGCCTGTGGAGCTGTTGCAGGATTAGTTGCAATTACACCTGCTGCAGGCTTTGTGAATCCATTAGGTGCAATAATCATCGGTATTGCAGCTGGGGCAATTTGTCTTGCTGCACTCCAATTAAAGGAAAGATTCAACTTCGATGATTCATTGGATGTTGTAGCAGTCCACTTAGTCGGAGGAGTCGTAGGTGCACTGTTGCTTGGCCTGCTCGCTGATGAAGCTATCGGTGGAATAGCAGGAAGTGGTGCACAATTTGTTAACCAATTACTTTCAGTAATAATTGCTATCGCGTTTTCATTTATTGCAACTTACGTTATTGCAGTAGTATTAGACAGAATCATTGGACTACGTGTAAATGACTCTGAAGAGAATCAAGGATTAGATTCTTCCCTACATGGCGAACAAGCGTATGCAATAGACAATTAAGGAACATAAAGTTTTCTTATATAACAATAGCCCTGAGTATCTGAAAGAAATCGATACTCAGGGCTATAAACTATTTACATACTAACGATTTTTGTAATTGACCATACTAGGCATATCCACATAATGCGATCAGACACTAATTATGGAAGGATCGATCATGACCACTGAAAAAGAAATATATGCACTAGGAGAAACTCCACCCCTTGGTTACGTCCCTCCAAAAATGCATGCTTCCTTAATTAGACCAGAACGTTTTGGTGAACCCAATCAGGCATTTGAAGTAGAGCAAATAGATGTTCCTAAACCAGGTCCACGCCAAGTTCTAGTATGGGTAATGGCTGCAGGTGTCAATTATAACAATGTATGGGCAGCATTAGGTACTCCCGTAAATGTTATTGGTGCTAGGCAACGTCGAGGAGCTGAAGAAGATTTTCACATCGGTGGCTCAGATGCTTCAGGTATCGTATGGGCAGCAGGAGAAGAAGTAGAAAATGTAAAAGTTGGCGATCGAGTCGTTTTATCTTGTGGAATGTGGGATGAAAATGCTGAAGATATCCTCGCTGGTGGAGACCCCATGACATCTAGTTCAGCTAAAATATGGGGATATGAAGAAAATTGGGGATCATTCTCTCAGTTCGCGCTCGTAGATCACTATCAATGTTTTCCGAAACCACCAAATCTTACTTGGGAAGCTTCAGCAGCTTATATGTTGGTTGGTGCAACTGCTTACCGACAACTCATGGGCTGGCCTCCACACATTGTTAATCCTGGAGATCCTGTTCTCATCTGGGGCGGTACTGGCGGTTTAGGATCCATGGCCATCCAAATTGTTAAGGCAAACGGAGGAATACCAATTGCTGTGGTTTCGAGTGCTGATAAATTTGAATTCTGTTACCAAATAGGAGCTAAAGGTGTAATCAATCGTAAAGATTTCGATCATTGGGGGCGTTTACCCGATATTGGAGATGCCGATGCATTTGGTGAATGGATGCAGGGCGCACGAGCTTTTGGTCAGGCATTTTGGGAGCAGTTAGGAGAGCGAAAGGCGCCAAAGATCGTTTTCGAACACCCAGGTGAATCTACTATTCCGACTTCAATTTTCCTAGTCGACAATAATGGAATGGTCGTAATCTGTGCAGGAACAACTGGTTACAATGCAGATGTCGATTTACGCTATTTATGGATGCGTCAGAAGAGATTCCAAGGTTCGCATTTCGCAAATACTGAGCAGTGCAATGCCTTCAATCAAATGGTAATCGATGGTGAAGTTGATCCGGCTTTATCACAAGTATTTCCTTTAGAGAATGTTGGAGATGCACATCAACTAATGTATGAAAATCGACATCCTGCCGGTAATATGTCGATTTTAGTAAATGCAACTGAAGAAGGTCATATAGATATTGATCTCTAGCATTATTGATAAATCAAATAATTAGGCTGACTCTCTAGTTGAGCAATAGCCTCTGCAGTTAATACTGGTGTATCCCACTCATAAAATAATTTGAGTGCTGCATATTCTGCATATTCTGCGAGTGCATATTTTTCATAACCGCGAATTTTTTGTTGAGGCGTTCCAAACCCATCCATATCAATAGTTAACAATACTTCTTCAACATCTACCAAATTAGATGTTTCCAAAATCATACTCTCACGAAATTGATGGATTACGAGAATCTTAGATGGAATTGTCTCTTCGCGAACGACATCTTGAAGATACATTTGCACTGAATTAATATCTATCGCATTCAAATATCCAATTGAGTCTCCAGGAATTTTATCATGATCCTTAGCAGCAAATTCAGGGTCTAAAGCTAAGTGAACAAAAGGTTCTTTCAAAAAAATTTCCAAAGTCTGAATACTATTCTCCAAATTCCCCCATCCGATTTGTAAGTCTAGAAATAACAAAATGTTATTTAATCGAGCTGCTTCTACATACTCAGCTATCACAATTTCATCCAATCGATAAATATAGTCGCCATCGGAAGTAGGGTTGCTCTGAGCCACATCAACAATAAGATGTAGTGCAGCCTTTACATCTCGAGATTCACTATATTTTTTATGCCGCAATGCAAGTTCTTTAATTTTTTTGGCACCAATTTCTGGAGAATATTTTCCTAATTCCCCCATCACAGGAATGCCAGGATATCCGTAATAAGAAATAATTTGATGGGAAAGAAAAATATTATCTGTCGGTTGTTCGGGAGTTATTTTTCTTTCTCGATTGATTGGAATAAATTCAAATGTATCTCCATCAGGAAAATGCCATTCTGTATCATTCTTAGAAAATGAACCTGAATCAAATAAAGAAATATTTTTATTTGATGATTGAACATCGATATTCAAAAATATGTCTTCATAAATAAGCTCAAATTGTGAAGAATTAGCCGTTTCAGCAGCATGAACATTTTGTATCGCATAAAAGCTCAACAACATTACAGAAAATATAGAAAAAACGATGAGAAAATAACGAATTAATAGAAAGGTCTGCAGCAAGAATTTCCACCAAAAACCCCGCTTATTACATAGGATATATTAGTTAACATGAGTATGCAATTAGCACTAATGAATCTGGTTCACTACACATATATAGCATGGTAAATTCAATTAAATATGAGAAAGATTTTATACTTAATTTTTCCTATGATGATCATATTTTCCGTAATGATCATCGCATGCAATACAGATACTCAATCTGAAAATCAAAAGGTACCTAATCAAGCAAATTCAGAAAATATAGTTATTAGAACAAAGGGAAACACCAGTACGATACAAATAAATCCATCTGCAAAAACAACGGAAACTTTACCTATTTTTGAAGTAGTTTCTGAACATCCTAAAGCATGTATCAACGACCATTTTTCTCAATTTGTGAGAGTGCATGGTATGTATGTTGTAGGTGACGAAGATGCACCGAGTGACTATGTACTACACACAGCAAATATTTTGGCACAATATTTGGATAACGATGAAGATGGCATACCAGACGATCAAGTAGTCACCGATTACTTAGTAGCAAATGGATTTATCGTACCAGTATGGACTAAAGATATTCGAGAGAATTTTTGGTCAAGTGCACGAGGAACATGGTGTGAAGATAATATACGTACAGTAGCGTCAATGTACCATGCAGATTCTCAATGGGCGATTGGTGGAATTGAAAAAGCGAAAATTTGGGATAGCAACTTAGAAGAGGTATGGCATGTTGTTTCTGAGGCATGGTACAGAGTCTATCCTGAATATTTCAATGATAAGTTCGATGACCCCAGAGATAGCCTCCTGACAGAAGCAGTGGATGCTGCACGTGGAGGTTACTTCGAAGAAGCACCTAAAATTTATCCAGCGGAAGCTTGGTATAGATATTTTGATTGTCCCTATGGATGCCAAGTTCACGAATACTTTTATTGGATAACTGTTGCCAATATTGGAGCATTAGATCCAGCAATCACAAACTGGTGCCCTAATGAAGAGTGGTCAATTTGTACAAAAGAAGAATTAAGAATTCGTGATGTTAGAGCGTATGACCTACTAAACAATCATGGATTTAAACTTCCAACACATATACCAGATGGAAGCTATTCACCGACTAAGCAATAACTCAGAACTAATTATTTCTTCCCACCGACTTCAAGATTATTCATAGCTTCAAGTGAAGTGATTAACGCCTGAGTTCCGACATCAGAATCCAACGAACGTTCAACTGAAGAAAAAAATTGATGCACAATAGAAGTTCCAGTGAGTGATACATTGAGTTGATCTGCCGCCTCAAGTGCAAGTCGCAAATCTTTTTGCTGTAATCCTACTTTAAAACCTGGTGAAAAATCTCTTTCCACAATTTTCATCCCTAAATTAGAAAGTTGCCAGGATCCTGCAGCTCCTGCCGTAATAGCTTCAAGCATCGTTTCAGGATCTACTCCACTAGCTTCACAAAAGAGCAATGCCTCTGCCATAGCAAAGTTGTTAATACATACTGCGATTTGATTACATAATTTAACGGTCTGTCCAGCACCATTCGGGCCACAATGTGTGATACGAGATCCTAAAACTTCGAAAATATTGTTCACTTTGGAAAGAATTTCAGTATCTCCACCAACCATGATGGATAGTGTGCCATCTATTGCACCTTGCTCTCCTCCAGAAATTGGAGCATCCAGCATACTTGCACCAATAGAATTTAATTGAATAGCAAATTCTCGTGTTCTTGCCGGAGAAATAGTAGACATATCAATAACAATATTACTTTTCTCTACACCATTAATTATCGGATCAGTAATAGATTCACTACCGAGCAACACAGCTTCAACATCCGATGTGGCTGTCACACAAATAATTATCACTTCACTATTTCTGGCTACATCACCAGGAGATTGACAACTATTTGCTCCTTGATTTGAGAGTTGGTCAGATTTTTCAACGGTTCGATTCCAGATATTTACTTCAAAACCTGCATTTAGAAGGTTCTTTACCATGGGCATTCCCATAATTCCTAATCCAATAAATCCTACAGATTGCATTTGTTCCCTTTCATAATTGATCACTAATGAGTTAAGTATTTTTTAACTGGCCCCATTTTTCCCAGTGTGTCACTTCTTCAATTGGCTGTCTCTTGGGTTGAGACCATCTACCTTTAGATGGATATCCTAAAGGTATTAGAGCCATTGTCGTATATTCAGAAGGTAATCCCAAAATCACCTTAACTTCTTCTTCATAAGCAGAATACAAAGTTGTTAGCGTGGAACCTATTCCAAAACTTCGAGCTGCAAGCATAAGATTTTGAATAGCACCATAGATAGAAGATCCTGCGCGTGGTGATTGGTTCACATTTTTTAAGACAGGTATAACCCAAACAGGAGCCTCCGCTAAATTATTAGCCAAATGTTCAGCTGATAAAAAATTCCTTTTCCCCAAACCATCTTGACCCGTCGAGTTCAATATTTCATCTTTTTGATATCCGTATGCACGTTCCCAGCCTTCTAAATAGAATTTTTGAATTTCCTGCTTAACTTCCAAATCTTTCACTACTATCCATCCCCATCCTTGTTGATTACCACCTGAAGGACCACGTATAGCAGCATCCAAAATTACCCGAATAGTTTCATCAGGAATTGGATCAGATTTGAGATATCTTCGTGCTGGAGTTGAATGAATCGCTAAAAGGACATCCAATTCTTCTCTTGTACCCATATAACTCCTATTTATTTCCTAAAATCAATGTTGCAGTTCCTGAAAACATGCCTGCAGGTGCATGTACCAAACTAATTTCTAAATCATCAACCTGTCTTTGCTCTGCTTCACCACGCAATTGAGTAACAGATTCCTGTATTGCAAACATTCCATACATACCTGTATGGGTATACGAAAGTCCACCACCATTCGTATTTACTGGAAAATTTCCTCCTGGTGCAGTATGACCTTCAGCAAAATATGGTCCACCTTCTCCGGGATTTACAAATCCCAAACCCTCTAATGCATATATAGGAACATGGGTAAAAGCATCGTATAGCATTGCATGCTGGATATCACCATGTGTTAATTCAGCCATAGAAAAAGCATCAGAACTTGTCTGTTTTGCAGCAACCCAGTTCCCCATATCTTCCATCATACTAATATTCGTATGTGCAGTAGTTTCACCTCTACCAAGAATCCAAATTGGGTCTTTAATAAATTCATGTGCGATCTCTTCACTAACCAACACTAATGCACCACCACCATCTGTAACCAGACAGCAATTTAATAAATGCAATGGCCAGGCAATCAAACGAGACTTTAATACATCATCAACTGAGATCAAATCTCGCATCATTGCTCTTGGATTAAGATTGGCCCACTTACGAGTAGCCACTGCAACTGACGCTAATTGTTCTTCTGTTGTCCCATATTCATGCATATGTCGAACTATCGGAATTGAAAACATACTTGGTGGTCCCCATACACCATATGGAAGTTCAAATTGACCAGCGATTGTTGAGGGGCCATACGATGAAGCATTTATACCAACTCTAGAACGGCCAGATTCACCATGTGTTACTAAAACAACATTACAATATCCTGCCTGAATAGCTGCCACAGCATGGCTCACATGCATCAGAAAAGATCCACCACCAACAGAAGTCCCATCAATCCAATGAGGCATAATATTGAAGTATTCTGTCAGTTGAGCTGGAGTAGCGCCTGCAGTTGCAAGTCCATCAACATCATCGAAGGTTAATCCAGCATCCGCCAATGCCAACTGTGCTGCTTCTGCATGAAGTTGAAGCATAGAATAATTAGGTAGATGACCTACTGAAGATGTTTCAGAAGCTCCAACAATAGCAACGCGAGTAGGATTTTTTCTCACTTCTAAACCTATCCATCACTCACTCATTGGTTGAAATTTTGGTAACGTTACTTCTTCCGTAATGTCATCGAAAACAATTTCAAGGGGCATGTCGGGGATTAAGTTTTTTGGTTCAGGATCTACATTAATGATGTTAGTCATCATCCTTGGCCCTTCATTAAGTTCGACCACAGCAATGACATATGGAATATCATCTTCAAAGCCTCCAAACCCACGATATGAAATCACATAACTATATAATTTTGCAAATCCAGATACTGTTTCCCATATAACATTATCAGAGCGACATCCTTGAAAAGGACAAAAGGGTCGAGGATAAAAATAGTAACGTAAACATTCATTACAAAACTGAATCCGTAGTTCATGACGACGAAGACCCGCCCAAAATTCTTGAGTTTCAGGCGTAGCTTTTGGTATTGGTTTTGTATAAGTCATTACTTACCTTAATATCTGTGTATCTTATATTTCAGTATAATCTTCGAAAGTTTATAAATAAAATGACCAATATGAATCAAAAAAAATCACTTACAGAACTAGAATCATTTGCCTATGAATGTGCTGAAAAGGCAGGCAAGATAATCATAGATAGCCTAGAAGATGAACTTATCATTAATTACAAAAATTCATCCAGCAATGGAAAAAATTCCTTGGATAATCCTGTTTCAGATATAGATCAAAAAGTTGAAAATTTAATACACGATCTAGTCACTTCACGATTCCCTGATCACGGTATATTAGGAGAAGAAACTGCAGAGCAAGTGAACCAAGATGCAGAATATATATGGATCATAGATCCGATCGATGGCACAACAAACTTTATCAATCAATTTCCCTTGTTTTGTGTATCGATTGGCATATTATTCAACAATCGACCCGTAATAGGTGTTATTTGGTGCTCGACAAGCCATTTATTAGAAACAGGTGTATATCATGCTACTTTAGGCAGTGGTCTTTATTTTAATAAAAAACCAGTAACACACTTTGAAAATCCAAATCTTAAACGTCATCTCAGTGCTGCACCTGGTGGAACAATTTCATCAATACAAAACATAGAAAATAGAAATACAGGATCAGCGGCTATTGAATTAGCATTCGTTGCAGCAGGAATTTTTCAAACAGCTCAATTCTATAGCTTGCGAATATGGGATCTTGCTGCAGGGATTCTCTTAGTTAAAGAATCTGGGAGAGAAGTTCTAATAAAAGAAGGTAGTGATTTTAAGAATTTTACAGAATTTTCCATGCCACCATCAGTAAAAAATAACACTAAGCCTTCATTAAGAGATTGGAAGGAACATATTCTAATCGGAAATAAAAAATCTTTAGAACAATTAATATCTAAAAAACAAAATCAATCAAAATTATCTAATTTTTGTAATTTAATTAGGAAAAAAATTAAACTATAAGTTCCCAAAATAATCTAGAACAGATTTTATATTAATGGCCATGGAACTGAGCGATTAGAACTTATTGCTGGCAGTACAGGATTTTCTAAAAAAATTCTTATTCTGTTAACTAGAGCAGAAATTTCTTCAATACAAATAAATCTTAAAAACTCCTCCTGGCCTTGGTGATTTTCGAAATATTCAAGAATGCGAAAAAGATCTTCACAATATTTTTCAGGCAATTTTTTTCCCGCATAATCCCATATAACTGTACGAAGTTTATAATATTGATTGAAACATAGGCCATTATCGATGCACCATATTTGATTATCATTATCTAATAATACATGTCCACCCTTACGATCAGCGTTGTTAACTATCAAGTCAAAAGCAGCTATAAGGGATAGTTGATCTTCATAATCACTACTTTTACGCAATTCAAAGTAATGGAAAGCTGGATCATGTGGAATAAATAATTGCAAAGAACCGACACCATGAGGACCATTACAAATAACGGTAGGTGGGATTAAATCCCACCCTAATAATCGAGAAATTTCAAAAGTTGCAACTTCACGAAGATACAAAGAGTCGATCGGGAAATCATGTAGAGGTCTTTCGCCTTTTGCTGGTTTATATACTCCCAAACCTAGTTCAGTAGAAGAATGCAATAAATCTACCAGAAATACATAATTGGAAGAGTCATAAACTAAGCGCAAATTATCTATCTCTGAATTTGATAGTAACTCAGTAATATTATGATTTGATGGAACCCAGCCTTTTCCCTGTTCAAAAGATGACATTAACAAATCCCTATCTCACTTAAGACTGAACTACTTCACGAGTAGAATGCCCTAATGCCAATCGTATCGCTGTACTATGCATAATCATCATGGCTAATACTGGAACATTATCGTTAACAATTTGCTGAGCACGCATTATTTCTTCATCAGATATTCCTATTTTTTTTAAAGAGGCAATATCTGCGTTTAATGGCACTGCAAGAAATTTTGATCCTGCACGAGCATAATAATATAAGGCTCTCCCACGTCTACGAAAATCTGGATACGTAGCTAAATGCTGCAATTCATCCCAAAAAATATCAACTGCCAATTGCCATTTACCAAGTGCACGATATAAATCAGGCGCTTTCTTCAACTGTAATACATCGATGATATTGGAAAAAAAAGAATGATCAGCGTCATCCATCTTAACTTCGACATTTAAGTGATTTTTTTCACGATCACTTAACTCTCTTACCTGCACAGAGCCTTGCCCACCAATTTGTTCACGATTGAAAGCCTCGGCTAAAGCTGCTCCAATTAATAAGACCTGCGGTTGCACATAATGAAATAAATCCAAAACAGCTTCTAATTCATGTATGTCAGTATTTGTCATACCATGTGAGACTAAATCAGAACGACTAGTTTGAGGTTCATATACTAGTTCACATGCATCAAGAGCCATATCTGCCATGTAGAGTGCACTACCTAAAAAACCTTGAGTATCTATAGATTGCATAACCGTAGGCCATATATAAGTTAAATAATTTGGAGCGTCAGTTTCCAATTGATTAAATAGAGAGGGAATCCATTTTGAACGGAAGCCATCTACAAAATTTATTCTATTAATAAAAATATTATCCATCATAATTCCTAAAAATATTCTCCCATATTTTAAATACGTAATAAAATAGATTATTAGTAAGGAACAAAAATGCCACATACTTTGCTGTTAGCAGAACCTCGAGGATTTTGTGCAGGTGTAGTTCGCGCAATAGATGTTTTAGATGAACTTCTAGACTCTGAAGAACTTCCTATATATGCATTCCATGAAATAGTCCATAACCGACATGTTGTCGAAAGTTTTCGTGAACGTGGAGCGGTATTTGTTAACCATATTGAAGAGGTACCTTTTGGATCTCGGATTGTTTTCTCCGCACATGGCGTTTCACCAGAAGTTGTTGAAGAAGCAGATAAAAGAAATCTCCGCGTAATAGATGCGACATGCCCACTTGTCACAAAAGTTCACTTAGAATCTAGAAAAGCTGCAAAAGATGGATTCGATATACTATTGGTTGGCCATGAAGGGCATGATGAAGTTGTAGGCACGAAAGGTGAAGCTCCTGAACGTACTACTGTAGTTGATACACCAAAAGATGTTTCTGCATTAGAAATGACAACT
>JAKUNM010000034.1 GCA_022451865.1 Dehalococcoidia bacterium | reverse complement strand
GAGGAATTGCTAGCAAAAGCACTTGGGTCAAGAAGGAAAGATATTACCTTAGTTACAAAAGTGGGATTTGAATATGACGATACCCTCAAAAATATTGGTAGAAACTCTAAAAAAGAACACATTATCGAACGAACTGAGGCATGCTTAAATAGATTGCAAACTGACGTCATTGACTTGTTGTTAATCCATTGGCCTGATCATGACACTCCATTTGATGAAACAATGCAAGGATTGGAAGAACTAAAAAAAACTGGAAAAATTCGTCACTACGGCGTTTCAAATTTCACAGTTGAAATGATGCAGGAATGTGAAAAAAATGGGTCACTTGCTGCAAATCAAGTTGGATACCACATGTTTGATCGCAGGATGGAATCTGCTGTATTGCCCTATTGTAAGGAAAGTAACACTGGTTTTATGGCTTATGGAAGTCTTGGTTTCGGATTGCTATCTGGTGCTTTCACCACTGAGACTCGTTTTGTAGATTGGGATTGGAGAAGTCGTGGTGTTGCATTTGGACTTCCACTTTTTCAACCTGATGATTTTGAAAAAGAAATACGTGTATCAGAGCGCTTAAAAAAATTGGCTGCAGAACATGGCAAATCACTGCCACAACTTGCAATTGCATGGGTACTAGATAATTCTGCAGTTTCCGTTGCGTTAGTTGGGATGCGAAACAAACAAGAATTACAAGAAAATGTTGCTGCAGCAGATTGGCGCTTATCTGATGAAATTAGATTACAAATTGATCAAATATTTGAAGAAGAACAAGTCCCTACATATATTGATGCGGATCAGGCAATTTAAATTTCATACCGAAGATAATGAAAGCCTAAGTACCACCACTCCTGTAATAATAAGTGCTATCCCAAGAATAGCCATTGGTGGGAGTGCGTCACCAAATATGATGTAACTCCCTACTGCAACAAGAGCAATACCGCTAGAAGCCCAAATAGCATAAACCATACCAACCGGTAAAGATTTAACGATAATCGCCATTAAAGAAATCGCTATTGCATAACCTACTAAAGTCGTTATCGTGTACGGAAGACGTGAAAATCCATCTGAAGCACGTAAAGAAAAAGTTGCTCCAACTTCAACAGATATTGCTATCACCAGTAAAATCCACGCCAAAATGTTACTTATCCTCTTTATAGTAAGTATAATAACACTGAATTGAGTAAGCTTATTTGATAGACAAATGACAGGGAAATAAATGAAATTTAGCATCTGGCCAGGTTCTGCAGCACCTTACGATCAAATTGAAAAACTAGCACTCCACGTAGAAAAAACAGGATGGGATGGTTTATGGATTGCAGATCATTTCATGCCCAATCGTGATGACGATAATACTGGCCCTACAGGAGAGGCTTGGACTATTCTTGCTGCTTTATCTGCCAAAATCCCTAGGATACGTCTAGGAACATTGGTTACTGGGAACACATATCGACATCCTACAGTACTGGCAAAACAGGCGGCACAAGTAGACATCATTAGCAAAGGACGTTTGGTTTTTGGACTAGGAGCAGGATGGCAAGAAAACGAGCACCGTGCCTATGGGATCGAGTATTCAACTGTAGGTGGGCGCATGCGGCGACTCGAAGAAGCTGTTCAAATAATAAAAAACTTGTTTTCGAAAGAAAGGACCAATTTCGATGGTGAATTCTATACTCTAAAAGAAGCCCCCCTTTCACCAAAACCAGTACAACAAAATGGACCACCATTACTCATTGGAGGTGGTGGAGAAAAAGTGACAATGCGCATTGCTGCACAATATGCAGATGAATGGAATGTATGGGGAACTCCGACGGTCCTAGCGGCAAAAGGTCCTATCTTAGAAGCACATGCAACAACAATAGGACGCGATATAAATGAAATACAACGATCAGCACAGGCCTTAGTTGTGCATAGTGATGATCCGAAAATAATTGAAAAAGCCTTAGAAAGTACAGAGCGTCAAATGATCGCAGGAAATTCTGAACAGTTATGTCAAGTTATTCAAGATTACATCGATGCAGGAGTCTCAGAGTTCATACTACCCAACTTCAACTTAGGTTCCTCATTGGATCAACAAATTGAAGCATATGATCAATTTATGGAAGAGATTGCAAGGAACTTCAAATAACTAATCGCCAAGTGCTTCTGAAATATCTTGAATAAGCTCTGCAGACAAAGGTTTTACAATTTGTAAACATGATGGGCAATCAGGTTGTGCTGGTGCACCCGTATCGTGTAATCGAGTTCTAGTAGGACCGCTCAGAAGAATCCCACAAAGTGTTTCTGCACTATCAATCTTAAAAACTCTTTCATCAGGATCTATTTCTTGAGGATTTTCTAACTCAACCCAATGCCAATCTTCAGAAAAGTCTTCAAGTAATTTTGCAACAATTCGCATACTTGTCCCTTAGCTTCTGCATAAATGGTACAATAGTATTTTCATACGACTATTAATTAATTAGTGTAGTGTTTAATTTTAAGATGATTAATTGAAAGGAAATTTTATGCCCATCGTGGATTTTTCGCTTGAAGGTAAAGTAGCCATCGTAACTGGAGGAAGTAGAGGTATTGGAAGGGCAATTGCTATTGGTTTAGCTGAAGCTGGGGCAAATGTCAGTATCGCTGCAAGAAAACCTGAATCATTAGAAGAAGCTGTCCAAGCTGTCGAAAAAACTGGCCAGAAAGCCATTGGGGTAGCAACTAATGTTCGAGATATGGAATCAATTCAATCATTAGTGAGTGAAACACAAAGCCAATTAGGTCGAGTCGATATACTAGTGAACAATGCCGCAACAAATCCTTTAATGGGGCCAGTTGACAATGTTGATGAACGTGCTTGGGACGTTGTAATGAATACCAATGTAAAATCTGCTTTTTTCCTCTCAAAAATGTTTCGTGAAGCAGTACAACAACATGGTGAAGGTGGTTCAATAATTAATATTAGCTCAGTCGGAGGATTAAGAGCTTCAGTACAATTACCAATATATTCAGTATCCAAAGCAGCCATCATTATGATGACTCAAGTTTTAGCTGCACAGTGGGGGAATGACAATATCAGAGTCAATTGTATAGCACCAGGATTAATTAAAACTGATTTTTCACGTGCCTTATGGGATGGTAACGAAGCCAAAGACATCCAACACGGAGGTGTAGCATTGAGTCGTTTTGGATTACCTGAAGATATGGCTGGAGCTGCAGTTTATTTAGCAAGTGATGCAAGTTCTTTTGTTACAGGACAAACGATGGTGTTAGACGGCGGGGGCATCTTATAATTTTGGCATTGAAGTGATTTAAGTTTTTCTTTTGTAAGTGAGTTAAATCAACTTCTCTGCGTAAAACATTCCTCTATGCTAAAATTACTTACAACAAAAAGATGGGCGGGCGACATTGCAATCACTAACATATCGAAGAGCCACAAGCATTGGTGAGGCTGTTAGTTTACTCCAAAATGGAGGAGATACAGCGAGGGTACTAGCAGGCGGGACGGATCTAATCGTTCAAGCAAGAGAGCGTAAAAGAGACGTTTCACTTTTGGTAGATGTAAAACATATCCCCGAATTAATTGGGATTAGCTATAGTTCAGATATCGGATTAGTTATTGGTGCCGCAACTCCGCTTTATCAAGTGTATGGGAATAAGGACATAAAAGAGTATTATCCTTCTATAGTAGAAGCTTCAAGCGTTATTGGAGGGACTGCGATACAAGGACGAGCAAGTCTTGGCGGAAATCTTTGCAATTCTTCTCCTGCAGGAGATTCACTTACAGCAATGATGGCCATCAATGCAATAGCACATATTGCAGGTCCACAAGGTGAACGTGATATCCCCGTAGAGGATTTTTTTACTGGACCGGGCCGTAATGTTTTAGAAGCAGGTGAATTTGTAGTAAATATCCATATCGCACCTCACCAATCAGGAACAGGTGAAGCTTGGCAAAGATTCATTCCACGAAATGAAATGGATATCGCAGTAGTCAATTGCGGAACATACCTTGCCCTCGAAAATGGTTCTGTAACTAACGCTAGAGTTGCATTAGGTGCCGTCGCAGCGACGCCAATCATGGTTCCAGCTATTTCAGAAATTTTAATCGGACAAGCATTAAATGACGAAATTATAGATATGGCAGCCGATGCAGCTAGTGAAGCAGCTACACCAATTGAAGATATGCGAGGTTCTGTTAAGCAGAGAAAACATCTTGCAGGGGTTCTAACAAAAAGAACTCTTGCAATAGCTGCTGAAAGAGCTCAATCCTAACTGACAAATAAATTGAAATGAGGAAAATATGGCAAAAATAGTTCTTAACACAATCATCAATGGTGAAAATCGTGAGTTTTTAGCTGATGAAAGAGATAGTTTACTCGAAGCACTTCGAGAACGTTTGGGCTTAATGGGGGCAAAAGAAGGCTGTAATAATGGAAACTGCGGTGCTTGTGCAGTAATTATGGATGGACGTCTAGTTAATTCATGTTGCGTAATGGCAGCTGAAATTGAAGGAGCTGAACTAAATACAATTGAAGGTTTAGCTGACGCTGACTCATTACATCCACTGCAAGAAGCTTTCCTTGAAAATGCCGCCTTGCAATGTGGAATCTGTACACCGGGTTTTTTGATGGCTTCAAAAGCACTTCTTGATGAAAATCCAGATCCAAGTGAAGAAGAAATACGATGGTGGTTAGCTGGTAATCTTTGTAGATGCACCGGATATGACAAAATCATTCGGGCAGTACAAGATAGTGCACAGCGAATAAACTCCTCCTCATAAGATATTAATTTTTCATTATTAGACAATTTTAGGGGTAAAAAATGGTTGCAACAGAAAAAAATAGAGACACATACAAAGTCATTGGGACTCGTCCTGTACGCCCAGATGGGACAGATAAAGTGACAGGACGTGCAGCGTATGCTGCCGATACACAAATGACTAATTTGCTACATGCGCAGGTTTTAAGAAGCCCTCATGCACATGCAATCATTAAATCCATTGATGCATCCAAAGCACTCGCACTTCCTGGGGTAAAGGCAGTTATTACAGCTGCAGATCTCCCTGATACTGATAGTGATAGCACACAAAAATTACTCGACAATGTCATTGCATCCAACAAGGCCCTCTACCACGGTCATGCAGTTGCTGCAGTTGCTGCTATTGATGTCCACATAGCTGAAGATGCATTAGACCTAATTCAAGTCGAATATGAAATACTTACTCCAGTAACTGATGTCCGTGAAGCAATGCTCTCTGATGCACCGATACTTCATCCTGATCTTCGAACAAGCTTACAAGCAACAAATGTTGACACAGCGACAGATATTGAAACAAATATAGCGCTTCATTTGAGGCAAGAACGTGGAGATGTAGAAGGTGCATTTGAAAATTCAGATGTAATCATCGAACGAGAATTTGAGACAAGCTGGTTTCATCAAGGCTATATTGAACCACACAGTGCAACTGCTTTCTGGAGTCATGATGGCCAAATTACAATCTGGAATAGTAGCCAAGGGCCTTTTGTTCAAAGAGATAGCATTGCTCGGTTATTAAACTTAACTGCTCAAGATATTACAGTTATACCTCAAGAAATTGGGGGAGGCTTTGGTGGAAAAATCTCTGTCTATCTTGAACCCATTGCAGCAGTTCTATCTAAAGTAACTGCGCAACCTGTTCGACTAACAATGACAAGAGAAGCTGTTTTTCAAGCTACAGGACCAACTTCGGCAACTTATAACAGAATTAAACTTGGTGCTATGCATGACGGGACCATAGTTGCAGCTCAAGCATATTTAGCTTTTGCGGCAGGTGCCTTCCCAGGATCACCTATTAATCCAGGAGTTAGCTGTGCATTCGGACCATATTATTTTGAAAATCAGCTCATCGATGGATTTGACGTTGTAACAAATTCACCAAAGAGTGCTGCCTATCGAGCTCCTGGGGCTCCAGCTTCTGAATATGCTGTAGAGTCAACAATCAATGAGTTAGCAGAACGACTTGAAATGGATCCAATGGAATTAAGAATTAAAAATGCTACGTCAGAAGGAAAACCAAATTCTGCAGGAGCTCCATTTCCACGCATCGGTGCTAAGGAAGTTATGGATGCAGTGAAAAATCATCCACACTATAATTCTGAACTTCAAGGAGATGATGTTGGTCGCGGTGTTGCACTAGGATTCTGGCATAATGCTGGACTAGAGTCGGGCTCATCTGCAACTATCAATTCAGATGGGAGTGTATCACTATCCGTTGGATCCGTTGATATAGGAGGTACACGCGCTTCACTTGCAATGCAATTAGCTGAAACTCTTGCGCTCACCTATGAGCAAATTAAACCCCACGTAGCAGATACTGATTCTGTCCCTTTTACACATGTAACTGGTGGAAGCAGAACGACTTTCGCAGGTGGATGGGTAGCATATGAATTAGGCATAGAATTACGAGAAAAAATGCGTCAACGTGCTGCAGATATCTGGGATGTCGATATTGAAGAAGTTGAATATACAGATGATGCAATAGTTAAAGTTAATTCTGATGAAGAAAAAACATTCACATTCTCAGATTTAGCAAAAAAGATGGCTACCACTGGTGGTCAAATATCTGCCACAGTAAGCATAAATAAGACTAGTCAAGGCCCAGCTTATGCTGGTCATATCGTTGATATAGAAGTAGATAAGGATACTGGGAAAGTAACAATCTTGAGGTACACCGCTATCCAAGATGTTGGAACAGCTATCCATCCTTCTTATGTTGAAGGGCAAATTCATGGTGGTGTAGCTCAAGGACTAGGAATGGCTCTTACAGAAGAATATTACTATGACGATGATGGCCACCTCGTAAATAGTAGCTTCCTCGACTATCGTATGCCAACAGCGCTTGACTTACCAATGATCGATACTGAACTTGTAGAAGTTCCGAATCCGGGTCATCCGTATGGTGTCAGAGGTGTAGGAGAGGTTCCCATAGTTCCACCAATGCCGGCAATTCAACAGGCGATAACTGATGCAACTGGCTTGCATATTTACCAAATGCCAGTATCACCACGAGTGCTACTTGAAGAATTATTAGAATCCAAGAACCTATCTAGCAATGGACACGGTACTGGTGAAGGAAGATTGTAATCTGAATATCCTTAAAAGATTTAGATTTATTCTCAGATAGAGTTTATGGTGGCACTGGTTCATATTCCGACACACATGCAACATGCAACTAATGGAGTAGTAAGTATCGAAATACCTGGAGAAAAACTCGGACAGGTAATAGACCTCTTAATCCAACAAAATCCTAATCTTGGAGAAGAAATATTAATCAATGGATCTATACGATCTGATATTGCTATCGCAATAGACAGTGAAATAACCGAAAATGGCCTACTCGAAAAAGTAGGGGAAAATTCACAAATATTTTTTATCCCTGCACTTGGTGGAGGTGCTAGGTAAATACGCTCGATATCCAAAAATGTATTAATTGGTAGATCTCTTGCATTTGCAAAAAACTACAAGTATGCTCCAAGCATAAATACGATTATTGCTAATGTGTATAAGCATTCATGCAATTTTTTTTATTTGAGGAAATTAATGACTGATCCCGATTACAAAGATTCAACATCCAAAAACACCTTCCGACGATTTCTAGATATAGATTTCACCAATGTAGACTCCGAAACTATTGCAGAACTACTGTCAGCAATTTTTGATACTGCCGCATTATCACGTGAAGACCGAGTCCAACTATTGGGAAGTACACTTGTAATGGAAGCCTTAAAACCACACTGGATCGATGGTAATAGTCCAGGTACAGCTCACCGATTATTACGTTCGTCAGACCCTGAATTAGCAGCAACAGTTGAAGCTATTGCACCCATGCTTCTTAGCAGGGCAGAATCAAGGGAAAATGCACGTAAAGCGGTAAAGGCAGTTGAAGAATTGTTAAGTAGCTAGCGATTCAATTTTCTGCAAGAAGTTCACGAATTCCATTCACGATTGAAATTCCATTATTGACGTTCTTAACATCATGTACTCTTACTATATGGACTCCTTCAAATGCACAAAGAACATTGAACGCCAAAGTAGCATCGACTAATTCAGGGATATCTTGACGTTTTTGATGACCTAATAATTCAGCAAGAAAACCTTTTCGTGAAGCTGAAATTAACACAGGTCTATCCAAGGACATTATATTTTTTAAATGATCAAACATCTTTACATTGTCTAAAACAGACTTCCCAAACTCAAAGCCAGGATCGATCCATACTTGACCAGTTCCAGCATCCTCCAGTTCCAATGCCTTACTCTCTAGAAAAGAAATTACCTCTTGATTAATGTCTTCATATTCTTGATTGACATCATAATGTTTGCGAGGCTCACCTCTCATATGCATTACACACACTGGAATGGAATTTTGTGCTGCAACAGCTACCATTTCATTTTTCCTAAACCCACTCACATCATTCAAAAGATGTACACCAGCTTCTATAGCTGCTTCTGCAACTTCAGCATTCCAAGTGTCAATTGAGGTGAGAATGCCTTCATTCGAAATTTGTGAAATTGCACTACAAACACGATCTATTTCTTCAGAAGTGCTTAGCTGTTCAGCCATAGATGAAGTCGAAACAGCTCCTATATCAATTATATCTGCTCCATCAGAGTGCAATTTAATTGCTCGATCTAATATTTTCTCTTCGCGAAATATTGATTCGTGGATAGGAGAGTCATTCGAAACGTTAAGAATACCCATTAATATTGTTCGGTTTGTACAGTCAACAATTCTATCGTGAAATATTAATTTCATTTTTGTAAATTACTTTCTAATAATTCAGTAATTTTAATTTTCACTTCTAAATCAATCTGCGATGCTGATAATAATTCTAAACCTAATTGAGAATATAATTTTTGCAACCTTGGTTCAGCATCAAGAGCATTCAAGTGTTTTTCTAGTGTCTGCCAATCTTCACGAACGATTGGCCCTGTTATAGCATCAGAAAAAGTATTATTGGCCAAATTATTTATACTTGCACTCATAATATCTCGTAGTGCTACCCTTCCCTTCTCTTCAGATAGCCCTGAGAGACTCCAAACACGAGTTGCTGCCGATAACAAGGCAACAGTATAGTTGCTGGCAAAAACAGCAGCAGAATGATACAGAGCTCTGTCTATATTTTCCAAACGAACTGAGTAAGCACCTAAAGATTGCACAAGTTCCATTAACCAAACATCCAAAGGTGGGTCGGCTTCAATACCACAAATAATATTATTAAATCGATCTTGAGATTCTGAAGGTGAATCGCTTTTCAAAAAAGTTTGGACAGGATGTAAACATCCTGTCCAAGAACCCTTTTTTTTAGCTACGGACAAAACATCTAAATTTAGAGATCCACTTGAATGAATGACTGCCTGAGAAGAATTCCATGATAATGAAGATGCTAACTCTGAAATATACTCATCTGGTACAGCGAGAAAAACAAAATCACATTCTTGAACTAAGTTATCAACCGTTACAGAAGATACTGAAGGTAATAAGGAGACTAACTGTTCTGCATCTGAAAGTTGACGACTAGATATCATTTCCAAAGGGTAACCAGCAGCCAATAATGCATGAGCGAGAGCTTTTCCTAACCGACCCGCTCCGATAATTCCGATACGGGACATATCGTTCAATACCATCTTATATATCTCCTCAAACTATTATTATACTGTGAACTGTAATATTATCTCTGTTCTAACAACTATCTCCGTTGAAATTCAGTTGTCATCGTTAGGAGAAAAATGAATAAACTCGCAATTGATGGTGGAGACCCAATATACAATCAACCTTTCCCTATTCGACCCAAAATAAACCCAGAAAATGATCCAAACCCTAATATTTCAATCCAAGAAGAATTGTCCAATTATTTTAATATCGACTCCAAAATGATAATACCAGCTGCATCTTATAAATTAGCATGCATCGAGATAGCCAATGCATTCGAATCTTCCAATACGAAACTAACCAACATTTTAGTCCCTGCAATAGGAGCAGATCGTGTATCAGAAGAACTAAGCAATTTAGATATTAAGTTACATTTTGGAGAAGCCGATGCTGATACTGGAAATATTAGTAGTAGAGGAATTGCAAACGCATTTAGAGAAAATATACAAGCACTAGTATGTAGACATAATTTTGGACATCCTGTCAATTTTGATGAAATATCTATGATGGCAACATCGCATAATTTACTAATTATAGAAGATGCATCTGCCAGTATGGGAGCGACTTATAACGGTATAAAAACAGGTTTATTAGGAGATATCGCAATTTTTGGTTTTGGGAAAAGTCATCTCTTAAGTGCAGAAGGTGATAAAGGTGCAATCTTAGTAGCAAAAGATTTAGGAATAGCAGAAAATTTAAATGCAAAAATTCAAGCACCAAGTAAGAATACTTTACAAATCTTACTTGCCGAATTTCGAAATGTTGAGGTTGAATTACTTAATAGAAGAAGGCTTGCCTGGGAATTGGATTTAGAGCTTCGAACTTTCAAAGGTATACAGAAAATGGAACATTCAAACAGGATCAAACATTCATATGACAAATATGTTTTTAGAATCAGAAGCCTTATGTGGAAACGAAGTTTAGAAGATACTATTGAGGCACTGTTAGCAGAAGGTATTGATTGTGAAGCAGCTTATAGACCTTTTAGCGATTCAAACAAAAAAAACGTGGATTCCTCAAGTTTTGAGTATCCAGTTGCGAATAGACTACCGAAGGAATCTATCGCACTACCACTACACGGAGGAATGGATTACCAAGATATTGAAAAAATCTTGACCGGGCTTAGGAAAATTGAAGCAGTCAGTATTAAATGAAAAAATCTATAGAGAGTGAATAATGTGCAAGCAGGAAAAGACACAAGAATTAGAACCCGCCTTATTGGCTGTAGATTTTACAGAAGAGCAATTGAGTATCCTTCTAACCTCAATAGAATTCGAAACAATCTATCAAGATAATTGGCAACTCCCAAAATTAGAATCTGAGAATGCATGGTCGTGGGAAATTGGGGGAAGAATAGCTACATCATTTATACAAAACAAAAAACCCTATTACGCACTTGCAATTGCTATAGGATGCCCCGGAACTATAGACAGTGGTAACGGTGTTATTCTTGATTCCAGAGATAACGATACATTCAACGGTTTTCATATTACTGATGCAATTCGACGTCACATTGATACCCCTGTGGCCGCAATAGATCGCATACAAGCTACATTTCATGGAGCCATCAATATGAATAAAAATCAATACAAGAATGACTCACTATTCGTATATTTCGAAGATGAATTTTGCATATCAACTATTAAGATTAGCGAGTTATATTTCCCGGCAGATTTTTTTCGGTATCGGAAAAAATCTGAAGAACAATTAAGTAAAAAAATATTTGAGATTGCGAATTCTTTACAATTGGAGAAAATTTATATCCATTCAGAACAAAATCTTACTTTAGTTAATAAAATTATAACGAATATGAATGAATTGAATCGAAAAATTGATGTAACAAAACCTGTAATAAAAGAAGATACAACACTCAAAGGATTAATCGATATTGCCGCATCAATCGCATACGAAAATCAGATTGTTGTCTTTCAGTAATTTAGTAACCAGCATATCGAGTTGCAAGTGGTAATCGACGATCTCTCCCAAAAGCTCTAGGTGTAATTTTCACACCAGGTGGTGACTGTCGCCTTTTATATTCATTTCGATTAATCATATCAATTACATTGCGAACAATTTTTTCATCAAACCCTCGACTGACAATTGCCTCAAGTGAAAGATCTTCTTCTACATATGCCTCAATTATTGGATCCAAAATGTCATATTCTGGCAACGAATCAGTATCCAATTGATCTGGTCGCAACTCTGCGGATGGTGGTTTTTCGATAGAATTTTGTGGAATAACATAAGCTAAGGTATTTCTATATTTCGCAAGATCCCAAACCATTGTCTTAGGAACATCCTTGATGACAGCAAATCCTCCCACCATGTCTCCATACAATGTGGCATAACCACATGCATATTCAGATTTATTCCCAGTTGTCAAAACCAATGAACCTGCTTGTTTGTTAGAAAGAGCCATAACCAACATACCTCTGATCCTAGATTGTAAATTTTCTTCTGCAGTATTTGAAGGTAGATCTTTAAATTCATTTTCCAAGCTAAGCAGTGCTTTATCATGAATTTTTTCTATCGGAATTGAGGACAATGTAATCGCTAAATTGTTAGCAAGTTCTTCGGCATCTGTAATAGATCCATCAGAAGAATATCTTGATGGCATTGATAGACCTCGTACAAATGATGCTCCTAAAGCATCAACAGCTATAGCTGCAACCAACGCAGAATCTATACCGCCTGACAGAGCCACCCATACATTACTGAAACCACTTTTCTTAACATAATCACGAGTTCCCAAAACTAGTGCAGCATAAACTTCAGCTATTTTTTCTCTCGATGGTTTTAGTGATGTAACTAATATATTTTCTCGATCTGACTTACTATTGGAAATAAATACAGGCGATTTTACAGAAATAGACTTGGCAGCTTTACGTAAGCGAGATTCATGAAGTTGTTGCTGAGCAATTTCATCTACAGCAATATCAACAACTAATAAATCTTCGCACATTGACGAAGCACGTCCAATTATATTTCCTTTTGCATCCACTACTATAGAGTTGCCATCAAAAACCAAATCATCTTGCCCACCAACTTGATTAACATACGCAATTGCAACTGTATTGTCTGTTGCACGAGTAGAGACCATTCGTTCACGGTAATCGGTCTTTCCAGCATGAAAAGGAGAGGCATTTAAATTCAAAATTATTTGGGCACCTTCTAAAGATAATTGCCTAACAGGACCTTCTGGGTACCACATATCTTCACAGATCGTAATTCCAGTCAACACACCTCCAATTTCAAACATTTTAATTGAATCACCTGATTGAAAATATCTTTCTTCATCAAATACACCGTAGTTTGGAAGCATTTGTTTATGATAGACTCCTTGAATTTTTCCTTCATAAAGTACAGCAGCAGAATTATAGAGATGCTGTTCAAAGTCGAGACATCCCACAACTATGGGAGGCAAATTTTTAGCCTGTTTAGCTAACGATTCCAATTTTGTCATAGCCTTATCAATAAAAGGACGTCTTAACAGTAAATCTTCAGGAGGGTAACCAGTTATAGCTAATTCAGGGAAAATAACTACATCAGCATCACTTTCTTTTGCCTTCGTTGCAGCATCAAGGATAAGTCTAATATTTGAATCAAAATCACCCACGGTAGTATTCAATTGAGCAAGTCCAACACGAAGATTTTTCATAATTCCATCCCGAATAAAACTTTGTGTAATTTATACACAAAGTGTATAAATATAGCGTATCCATGTGTGTGCCAGTTCGTCAATTCTTACTTACAAATTAATTACAAATTCAGTCTTTCAATAAATCTTAACTTATGGAATCTAGATATATTTGCCCATCTTTCATAACAAATTTCACTGAAGCACCTTTTTCCAAAATACTAACATCATCGATGGGATTTCCTTCTACCAAAATCAAATCAGCTTTTTTTCCAGCTTCTATTGTTCCTATTTCTTTACCAAGTCCAATGCATTCAGCAGCATTTTTTGTAGCAGCCATTATAGCTTGAGAAGGACTCATACCAGCATTAGTAAGACATGTAATTTCTTGTGCATTATTCCCGTGAATCCAACCTCCTGCATCAGTTCCTGCAACTACTTTTACACCTGCTTCCAATGCCATTTGAACACTCCGAATATGATGTTCCTTCATATCAAGCGCACGTTCTTTACCATGTGGGGTACCGAATTTTTCATGGAACGTATACACACTAAAGGTCGGAGTAAAAAATATATCTTTCTGTAACATAATTTCTAAGAGGTCAGGATCTTCATCCAAATAAGCGCCATGCTCTATTGAGTCAACACCGGCTTCAATAGCATGCTTCAATCCAGGGCCACCCAGAGCATGGCACATCACTCTCTTACCAAGATGATGAGCTTCATCGACTAATGCGTTTATTTCATCAAGACCAATTACCATGTCTTTTGGACCAAGACCTGCCTTTGAGCTTGCGCCGCCAGTGGTGGCGAATTTAATCACATCAGCACCAGCATGAACCATCTCTCTAACTTTTTTACGCATTCCTTCAACTCCATTTGCTACACCTGAAGGAACACTAGGATCTGGGAAATTAGGATTCTCATACCCCGAAATACTAGTTTCTTCACCAACACCACCAGTAGGTGAGATAATACTTAACGAAACTTGTAATCTAGGTCCAGATATAAGCTTCTGATCAATAGCGTCTCTAAAACCAGCATCCAGTCCGCCAGCATCTCTTACAGTCGTATATCCACTTACTAATGTTTGGTCGAGAACAGAAGCTATCCGCATATAACGTGTACTACGACGCTCGTCTAACCCCCATCTTCCAGCAATGTCGTAACCAAAATAGGCTAGGTGATCATGGCAATCAATCAGTCCAGGCAGAAGACTCATCCCTGATGCATTTATAATTTTAGCATTATGAGGAATTGAAATATTTGATGTAGTGCCTATTGCTTCTATTCTATCTGCATTAATCACAATTATTGCATCATTGATTGGTTCACCACCCGTACCATCTATTAGTTTTACACCTTTTATAACTTTCATAATGTGCCTCCCGAATCAATAACATTATATTAATAAATAGACTAATTAAGCTTAACTACCTCCGGTGACCTCTAATACAGCACCCGTAATATAACTAGCATCATCTGATGCCAAAAAGGCTACTGCCTTAGCAACTTCATCAGGCCTTCCAGCTCTACCTAATGGGATAGATTGGTCCATATTTCTCTGCATTTCTTCATTTAGAACATCATAGCGTTCTCGGACACGGGCCCCTGGTTCAGTAACAATAAGACCAGGCATCACAGCATTAACATATATACCATTCGGTCCTAAGTCTTTGGCTAATTGATACGTAAGACCGATAATTCCTGATTTGGCGGCAGCATACGGAATACGAGCACCAGTAGTCGTAAGATCACCAAATGTACCCTTAGATGTAAAGGATGATAAATTTACAATTCGACCAGAATTTTGTTCTTTCATATATGGAATAACAGCCTGGCAACAGAGAAATGTCGCACTTAGATTCAAAGACAATTGATCATTCCATGTTTTTTCAGAAACTTCTTCGATATCCTTAATCCCAATATTTCCACTACCACCAGCGTTATTAACTAAAATATCTATACGTCCAAATTCAGATTTTGCACTTTTGGCCATTTCAATAACTTGCTCAGCTATTGTCACATCTATAGACATGTGCAAAGATTTTTGCCCCATATTTGTTATTTCTTTTGCGACTTCAGACACTTTCTGATCTTGTATATCTGAAACAAGCACATGTGCACCTGCAGATGCTAATTCAAGTGCAATAGATCTTCCGATACCTTGTGCAGCACCCGTCACTATTGCTATTTTCCCTTTCAATTTCATACACTGACCTTCCTAAATTTGGCATCATTTAGTTGATTCTATACAGGTAATCTTAAAAAAATCATCACTAAATAGATGTTGATCGAAATCATATTCGTTAACAAAAAA